>DOTA01000449.1 GCA_003513015.1 Chloroflexota bacterium | reverse complement strand
ATCTCTAATCAGGTTACCCGTATTATCGGGCATTCCAGCCTGCATTACCATGTCAAGCATTTGCGCCGTCAGCACTCCGATGTTGATATTATCCTGATCGAGCCGCACGCGGATGATTTTCAGATATTTTTCTACAACATTATGCGTTACTCTTCGCGCCTCACGGTGGCCCGGCACGGTTTTGAAGCCGTCACCATCGATCTGGCCGAGGATTTCCCAACCTATAAACAAATTCTGGCGCGCCACAATATCCCCATTACCCGGCGCTTGGTGATTCAAGAACTGGCGGAAATCCAAAATTCCGGTTACGACCCGGGGGTGCTGCAAAGAGTGCTGGAGGCCCGTCAGTCGGGATGCGGCCGCGGGCGCAAGGATTCGACTCAATGTCGTTTGAGCCAATCATTAGCTCAGTTGGATATGATTTTGGAGCAAATGAGCTAAAAAGAAAAAGTCTGGGATCCTCAGAGAGGATCCCAGACCGGTTTTGGGGGTGATTCTAACCCTGGGGTGCGGATTCAGCCCAAACCTTGTTCCCGCAACACCTCGGGGTAGTAGGTTCTACCCTGGATGAAAATATCCGCAAAGGCCAGTGTCTTCCACACTGGGCCGCGCACTTTCAATTCACCATTGGCAAACCCAGTTTTGATCGAGTATTCATCCAACAAAATCTGATGTAGTTGGTCAGCGGTCATGGAGATTTCCAGATCGGCGCGTCCATTGGTGGTGCCGTATTTGACTTCAACGGGGCGTTTCCGGCCGTTGATATTGATGTGGGCTTCAGGATCGCTGAGCGTAATGAGGATGTTCAGACGGGACGAAACCAGCGTATCGACCGGGTTCGGGGTTTCGTGGCGCAGGTGCTCGAAAAGCGCTTGCATGGTGCTGTAAACTTGTTCGGCGTTGTTGAAAAAGGGCATATTTTTATCCGAAAAAGACCGAACGGCGCTGGGCTAGCCGCTGGTTGATCATTTCTTGCACGATATTGCGCACTTGATCGGAAAGCTGTGAAACTAACACCAGATTTTGGCTGGCATCAAGACTATAACTATCTGTGGGGATCGGATCGCCAAAGTCGATGTACCATTTGGTGGGGAAGGGCACGAAGCCCAGCAGCCCCAACCAGGGGAAGGTGAGCGAGATGGGGAAGAAGGGGAACCCGGTGATTTTGGCTAAGGTTTGCGATTTGTAGAGGGATACGTAGCTTTCTTCGGCGCCAACCACCGAAACCGGGATCATGGGGGCCTGGGTATCGAGCGCCATTTTGATAAAACCGCCGCGCCCGAAACGTGCCAGTTTGTAGCGATCTTTGAAGAGTTTGCCTACGCCTTTGTAGCCTTCGGGGAAAACGGCAACGAGTTCATCTCGCTCTAAAAGGCGGGTGCCGTTGTCAACGGTAGCCATCACCTGACCACCGCGTTCCAATATGGTGGAGAAGAACGGCAATGTGGGGAACCATGTGGCGTATAGCGTGCGTGTGAGCCTTTGGGCAGGATGTTCGGTGTAAAGTGCGGTGGCTACCATCGCTCCATCCCAAGGGAGTTGCCCGGAGTGGTTAGAGACCAACAAGGCGCGCCCCATTTCGGGGATGTTTTCTAAACCGCTGGTTGAAACCCGAAAATATTTTTTGTACATGAATTCAAAGAAAGGCACCACAACTTCCACGAATTCCCAATCCAGGCCATATTCATCGGTTTCATATTCGCCCGTAAAACGCCGTTTGACAAAATCGGCCTGGTATTGGAGGGAGTAGTTAATCATGAACCACAATCCCTTCCAGGTTTCGAGGTCAAAGGCATCGAAATCTTCACCCAGGGTTTCGCGCAAGCGCTCCGATATCCCGAAGTGCGGCCGGGAAGGCAAACCCGGCAGATTGCGCTTGAGCATATCGAGCATGTTTTGGGGCGAGAAGGCCGGAGGTTCGTAATCAGGGCGTAAGGCTCGCAAGCGCCGCACTAAATCGTCCAGTTCTTGCCGCAATTCGGCGCGCAAACGTTGTTCTTGTTCTTTGTTCGTTTCAGGGGATGATTCTGGCAGATGTAAGCGACAAAATACTTCACCTGCGACGGCAAAATTCTTACAGGGGTTGCCGGCTTTGGTTTGCCCGGCACAGCGAGGTCGGGTATTCTCACTCATGGCTTTCGGCCTCCAAACCTTCTTCTTCGTCCACTCGTTGATCTTCTGTGTGGCGACGCTTAATGGTTTCGTGTAAGCGATCATTCTCGTAGGTACGGGTAATCGCTTCGGGGATTTGTCCCTTGGGTTTTCGTTTCTCGGCAAATTGATGCAGGGTCTCTTCTGCGGTATAGGTTGGAGAAAAACCCAATATCTCTCGCATGCGTTGCAAGTCTGCCACCCAACGATAGCGAATGTAATCTAAATCAATGGGAATATGGCGTGATAGCCGCAGACCTCGGCTGCCGACCATGCCATAGCCCCAATAAGCAAAGAGATGGAAAACCGGCAAACGGGGCTGATGAACCAACCCCAACATTTTCGTGAGCGGCAGCAAATCTTCGGCGGCGATGTTGAAAACACCAGAATAATCACCCACCCCGGCATGCACCAGGGCCGCGATGGCATCGTCTTCATGAACCAATTGCATCATGGGATCAAAACCCAACAGCGATGTCGAAACTGGCGTGCTCAAATAGCGCACCAATGGAGAATCAACCGTCGGGCCAATCATATTGGCGAATCGCAGGATGGTGAGTTGAGTTTGGGGGGATTGGCGGTGAAAACCGTTGCAAAAAGCTTCGATCTCTACCAAATCACGCGTGCTGCCATAAGTTCGGCTGCCCTGGAGGGGGTTTTGCTCCGTCATAAAGGCTGGGTTTTGGGCCGAGGCCCCATAAACAGCCGTGCTGCTTTTGAAAATGATCTTTTGAACCCCGGCCTCGGCACATGCGCCAAAAACCTTCATCGTCCCCATCACATTATAGTCAAAGGCCGATTCAGAGGGCCGCGCACTTTCTTTAAATGCCAGATGGTAAACAATATCGACATGTTCCGCTTTAAGTAGTTCCACCAGCAGAGGATTGCGGATATCAGCCTGGATAAAATCCAACCCCGGAACTGGCTCCTTGGGGGCTATCGTATCCAGCCCCAAAACCTGATATTCGGGGTGCTCCACCAATTTTTGAGCCACGCGGCTCCCCCAGTATCCACCGATCCCGGTAACCAGGACCTTCTTAATGCTCATAGGGTTTCTCCTTCCCTGCCAAAACCTTGGGAGCCGCCGGAGTGGCAAATCCCAGATAAATTTGATACGAAATAATTTTATGTAGTATAGCGGAGCGCTATCGCGCCGTCAAGCAATCCCTCAAGCTTTCAGGTCATTCCGAGGATTGAATCAAAACTGTGCTTGACTTTATGACGCAGTGTGTTATAATTTTCTTACGACGCAATGCGTCATAAATATCAAACATATCTAAATTTCACATTTTTGGAGGCACAAAATGGCAAAAACCGAACAAACCCCCGTAGAAGAACCCGTTGAAGAAGGCAAGAACCTGACAGATTTGGCCCGCAAAGTGATGCTAGCAACCGTTGGCGCAGTGGCGCTGGCCCAAGAAGAAGCCGAGGCTTTCATCAAAAAACTGATCGAGCGCGGCGAGATCGCCGAAAAAGACGGCCACAAAATGATGGACGATCTCAAAGAGAAGCGCAAGTCCAAAACGAAAGAGGCCGAGGATGAATTGGAAAGCCGTGTTACTCAGATTCTTGAGCGCACCGGCGTTCCCACTAAATCCGATCTGGATGCGCTGGGCGATAAGATCACCATCCTGACCCAAAAAATCGAAGAACTCAAAAACGCAAAAGCCTAACAAGGTTCAAAAATATCATTGGGAGAGGTCGTCCGCGCACCTCTCCCTTTTTATTTTCAGCCGCTCCACTTCAAGCATACGCCGCACAGATTATCGCTGTGAAGGGTATAATCTGAAAACCAACTCAGCAGGAGCTTCGCATATGCATGTGATTAAACGTTACGCCAATCGCAAACTTTACGACACCGAAACCAAACAGTACATCACTTTGGATGAAGTTGCCGATTTGGTTCGAGAGGGCCGCGAACTCCAGGTAGTGGATAATACCTCCGGCGAAGACCTGACGGCCCTGACCCTTTCACAGATCATACTGGAACAAGAGAAAAAACAAAAAGGTTTTCTACCCCGTTCGGTATTGAATGCTCTGGTTGAGGCCGGTGGAAAATCGGTTGGCACGTTGCGCCAGCGCCTGGAATCGCCTTTGGAGTTGCTCAAACAGGTGGACCAAGAAATTGAGCAGCGCATTCAAGATTTGATCCAGCGCGGTGAATTGGCTGAAGAACATGGCCGAAAGTTGCGCGATCAACTTTTGGAACGCAGACCAATCAAGGATTCGGCAAGCACCCTCAATGATGAGAAGATCGAGAAAATCCTTGAAGATCAGGAAGTCCCCACTCGTGAGGATCTCCAAAATTTGGCGGATCAAATCGAAATTCTATCCCAAAAGATCACAGAACTCTCTTCGTAAAGAAATTCAAATATGATCCGTCTGGGTGGCTCCGTAAAACGCTCCTTTTTGTTCCCCGGCGATCTGCGAACGGCGCTGGACTATTACGCCGATATGGGGCAGTTATTTCAGTATCTCCCCCACATTCAGCTCATCAAAACTTATTCGAAAACGCAATTTCGCGTGCTGTTTAACTCAACTGAAATGGGTATTTACCAGATTTTGCTTTACTGCGATTTGCAAGTAATTCAGGATTTGGAAAACCAACTCATTTTGGTTGAACTGCTCAATGGGAAAAAGCCGATTAAAACCAAGGCCGGGATGCACTCAATTCAGGGAATGGCGAAATATTGCAGCAGTTCCAGTTTCAAGCCCGAGGGTGATTGTACCCGCATTTATTATCACCTGAACCTGGAGGGGGAACTCCCCAAACCGCTGGCTCTGGGGCTGGTACCGGATAGCATTACCGATCATATCGCTGAAAGCATTGCGAAGCGCCGCATTTTTGAGATTGCAGATGGCTTTATTACTGGTTCGCTAAAAGATTTTGGCGCAAACCGGAAATGCCGTGGTTAAGAGATGGGGTGTTATAGATCCAGATTGCGCCACTGATCGGCATCGCGCTGGATGAATGGGTCTGCCTGCTGAGGTCCCCAGGTTCCGGCCTCATAAATTGGGAGATTGCGAACCGGATTTTCTGCCCAACCCTCTAAAATTCCTGTTGTGAAGCTCCAGGCTGCGTGCACTTCATCAGTGCGAGTGAACAGCGTGGCATCCCCCATCATACAATCAAGCAGTAAACGTTCATAGGCTTCGGGTGGTTCTCCGCCGAAAGTCTCTTCGTAGTTAAATTCCATCGAAACCGGTTGAATCTGATTGATCGGCCCGGGGGCTTTGGCACCAAACCGCAGGGTGATGCCTTCGTCGGGTTGGATGTTTAGAACCAATACATTAGGTGCCGCACCGGCTAAATTTTTCCAGCCAAAAAGTGAGAGAGGCACTTGTTTGAATTGGATGGCAACTTCGGTTACCTGGCGCGGCATGCATTTTCCGGAGCGGATGTAGAACGGCACACTTGCCCAACGCCAGTTATCAATATACACTCGGGCCGCCAGATAAGTTTCAGTGACCGAATGAGGAGAAACATCGGGGGCATCTTTATAACCAGGAACCCGTTCACCATCTACGGTGCCAGCAACATATTGGGCGCGCAGGGTTTCATCAATGGCAGTGTTTCCGTGGATGGGCCGTAACGAGCGTAAAATTTTCACCTTCTCATCCCGCACGGGATTGGCCGCAAACGAGGAAGGCGCTTCCATGGTTGTAAGGGTCAATAGCTGTAAGAGATGATTCTGGAACATATCGCGGATCACCCCCGAAGTTTCGTAATACCCGGCCCGGGTGCCAACACCTACGGTTTCAGCTACGGTCAATTGCACATGATCTACGTAGCGCCGATTCCAGAGCGGTTCAAAAATCCCGTTGGCAAAGCGGAAAACCAGGATATTTTGCACAGTTTCTTTGCCGAGGTAATGATCGATGCGGTAAACCTGGCTCTCGTCGAAAACCTGATGAACGGCGTTATCTAATTGGATGGCCGATTCCAGGTTGCGCCCGTAGGGTTTTTCGATCACGATGCGGGTCCAACCTGAGTGGGCATGCGGCAAATTTGCTGCCCCTAATTGCTCAACAATGGTTTCGTATGCACTGGGTGGAGTTGCCAGATAGAAGAGACAATTTTCGATTTTTAGTTCTGCTAAGCGATTGGCTAATACGCGATAGCCTTCGGTATCATCGAAACTGGCTTGTAAATAAAACATCTTTTGCAACAACCGATTTTGAATTTCGGGATTAACCGGTTGGTTGCGGGCAAATTCCAATACGCCGGAACGCATTTGCTCGCGCAAAAAATCGTCTGTCCAATCGCGGCGAGCAAAACCAATCACGTAGAAATTTTCGGGTAACCGATCCGCTAACATTAATTCATACAAAGCCGGGATCAACTTACGCCGGGTTAAATCTCCGGTAACGCCGAAAATAACCAAAGCCGTCGATCCGGGGATGTTTTCGTTTTCAGGCATAGAGGCTCCTCAATAATACAAGTGATCAAGGGTTGCGCTTCTGATTATATCGGACAAAAGGTACTTTCCCCATAAAAAAACGCAGAGACTTTTCAGCTCTGCGCTATTTTCGATGTACCAGATACGATCAAGGCTCTCGCAGCAATGTCAGGGTTGCCTGGATAATCGGCATCAGAGAATTTTCATCCGGGCTGGAGGGAGGGGCGAAAGGCATTGATTTTTGCCCGTTCATGCGCGCTTCCAGGCGTTCTTCCATTTTTTCGAGTGCAGAGATGGCATCTAAAAAGCCGACCCGGCCAATAAAAATGATGGCCTGACGCCGTATCGTCAACGGAATCCTGCGGTCGCTCATTAGATCGGCTAGAATCGTACCGCTCTTTGAACAAGCATTTAATAAAGCGGCAACCTTGGATTCGCTTTCAGGATATGCTTCTGCAACCTCTAGCAATTGTAAAATACCACGCTGTTCTATTTGTGCATAATACACGGTTAAATAGGTGCGCACAACAGGCGGGGTCAGCTTGCCGGTTTCAGCGGACATAAATAGCTTGCCGAGCAAATCGACTACTTTGTAGCGCAAATCTAAATCTGGCTCGAAAATGCGAGTGGCAACTACATAAGCCACCAGGGGTGACAAGCGCGCCGCATCTAAGATCACCAGTCGATCCAGTGCTTCCCTGCGCTCCATGATATCTGGTGAAGTGATTCCTTGCGTAGCGTTCCAAACTTCTGGAAAAAATTCAACTGCCCCCGTAGCGGTATCCGCAAAATCAAACAACATTAACTGTGATAAGTTTCTATCCATGGTATCAGTATACATAAAGTCTGAGTTGTGTCTATACCAAAATCATTTCAAATTGTAAGTTTCTACAAAGGTGTGTTTCCCGCGGCAGAATTAAGCCTCCGCCACGGGTTAGTTAGGTTCGGGTTTATGATGATTTCGGAGGGGCACAATAAATACCGGGACCTCGGTATTTTCGACAATCCGCTGAGCCACGCTGCCTATCATCAGATAATCTAGGCTGCCGCGCCCACGCGAGGTGATCATAATCATATCAGCATCTTCGCTTTCGGCGGTTTCTACAATGGTGCGGGCGGGCATCGAACCGGCTACCAACGTGCGTACGCTCAAACCATCTTCCCGCAGCGAACGGGCCACGGCCTCAAGGAATTTTTGCATATTGGCAACCGCTTTCGCTCGGATGGTCTCAACCACATCGGCTGCCGCCCGATAATTTTGAACCCGCGGCACTGCCGGAACAGAAATTAAAATGATTTCGCATTTGAAGGCCAAGGCTATGGCTCGCGCGTACGGCAACACCTGTTCCGAGTTGATCGAGCCATCCAGCGCCACCAAAACTCGCTCGATTGGGGGTAAAGCGTCATTGGCGCACTCTTCGGCAGTAACCAGTAAAATAGGTATATCAATCTCGTGGATTAATTTACGAGAAATGCCTCCTGTGAACCAGTTCTGCGAACCTGATTTACCCCGCGTCGAGGTTATTACCAAATCGATATTATTTTCAGTGATATATCCTTTGGTGGCTTGAGCAATGAAACTTGGACAAACGGCAAAATTGGCGGAAAAGCCTTGGATATTTAGAATTTCCACTTCTTGACGCAGATACGCATCCCGTTCAGATTTTACGGTTTCAAATTGTTCTTGCTGGGCCGGGGTTTGATCTTTAACGGAAGATAACAGGGTGATGTTTGCTCCCGAGGCCCCTGAAACAGCCCTGGCCCAAGGTAAGGCTTGTGCTGCAAAATCGGAGCCATCCAGTAAGACAACTACATCCCGGATGGAGACCTTTTCTTCCCGCCAATGGCTCATTTCTTTGGGATCAGGTTGCCAGGATACACCCAGCTTTTTTCGAGTGCCTTTCCCGCCAGCCCCGGTGGGCGTCATCTGGCCGAAACCAAAACCTGCCAGTTGTGCGGCATCGAGTTGCCCCAGGTAATCCATCTCGGGGCTGGGTTCTCCCAAGCGGTTGCGGGAGAACGTAAACATGGCATATAGCAGTGGGATGAAGATGAAGTAAGTCCAGGCTCCCTCTAAGAAACGCTCTTCGAAGATGATGATCGTCGCCGCGGTGGTTAGCAGCGCAGCCAAGATCGTACCGGCGATCAACCCAATTTTGGCGGGCTTGAAATTTTGCCGCACTCCCCGAATGAGCCGTTTGGTCACGGCCCAACCGGTCATGCTGAGTAAAATAAAAACTCCGGCTGCATAAATTGCCAGGTAAGTTTCTTCATGGGTGCCGAAAAGCAAAAAACAAATACTGACAATTGCCACTTCAAGCCAGACAGGCTTATCGGCCACCTCGAATTTATTGGGTTGCCCTAACCTCGGGGGGATGTAGCGGCGTTCTTTCAATCCTAGCGCCAAATTTTGCAGGCCCTGAGCGCTAGCTGCCGAGGCCGACATCAACACAGCCACCCCCACCAATGTGCCAAAAATCGAGAGCCAACCAGGCAGCAATTGATCCATGGTTTGGGTGAATACGGATACCTGCTCATTGGCCGGGTCCGCCAGTGAAAAAATCGCCGGGCCGACAATCAGCATCGTTATGCCGGTCGTACCCATAATGATCAACAGACTGTTGAAGGCCCGCTTGCTTTTTTGTGCGGGCGTGCCATCATAGGCTGCCACCAGATTTGCAAAAACCTCGATCCCCGTCATCACCGCCAGAATGCGGGCATAACCACCCAATGTGTACTGGAAATTTTCGGGTTTAAACGCCATCAAATTGAAATCCGGCAATACGATGCCTTTAAAATGCCAAATGCTCGCAAATACCATCGCCCATAGCAGTAAAAGCACGCCTCCGGTTGCCGGCCCGAAAGCCCGAGCAGCCATCTTCGGCCCGCGGTTGACCAACCAACCCGTTAGAATGCTGAGCGCAATCGCTACGATGGTTCGATATTGCAGCCACAGGATTTTTTCATTTAATACGGGCATCCGGTCCGCGATAAAGGTGACCATGGCTGCCATGCTGACCAGAAACGTAAGTGTATATTCGATAAATGTGATTGCCGCATTAACTTTGACGGCCCATCCCCCAAATTCCTCTTCGCTCAGGCCGGAACCCCCCGAGCCATCGGTCACCCAACGCATCACCAGCCGGTACATGGCC
>DOTA01000490.1 GCA_003513015.1 Chloroflexota bacterium | reverse complement strand
GGCGCTTGTGATGTGGGTTGCATGACGGCGGATTTCCAGTTGCAGATTATCGAACAGCAGTTGCAGGAAGCGGTCGCAAAGGGTGCGCGTATCCTGTGTGGGGGGGAACGCATCCCGGGGACGCTGCACTTCCCGCCCACGGTGGTGGTTGATGTGACCCACGAGATGCAATTGGGGTCTGAGGAAACCTTCGGGCCGGTGCTCCCGATTATGAAGTTCCAAACCGAGGCCGAGGCCATCCAACTGGCGAACGATTCACCCTACGGGTTGAGTGCGAGCGTGTGGTCGAAAGATCTGGAACGGGCCGAGCGCGTCGCGCGGGCGCTCAAAGTGGGCAACGTTTCCATTAATAATCACATGCTGACGGAGGGGAATCCCGCGCTGCCCTTTGGCGGCGTCAAAGACAGCGGATTTGGGCGCTATAAAGGCGATTGGGGTCTGACCACGTTCTCGAATGTCAAGTCGATCATTTCNNTTTTCTCGCCTGATCCAAACCTATTTTGCCCGGCCGCGCAAATGGCTCCAGTTTTTGCCGGTGGCGTTAACAATTGATAGCATTGGCAAGAAAGAGAAGATACAGTAGTTTGGTGGCGCCCCTGTTAAGTGGCCAGCCTGCCTTAATGAACGGAGATATATTGAGATGAGTCCGATCCGCATGTCAAAAATTGAAGCCGCGCTGCGTACCGTCATCGAGTTCAATCAGGCTTTCAACCGGCACGATGTCCTTGCTATGATGGAACTGATGAGCGANNAATTGTCTTATGTCAAAGGGTAAAGGGTCTTGACTGAGGAAAAGATATGAAAAACGATAAAACGGGTTTTAATTCGATCGATGAATACATTGCCGCTTTCCCCGAGGCTGTGCAAAAACTTCTGATGGAAATGCGCGCTAATATCAAAGCGGCCGCGCCCGAAGCAGAAGAAAAGATCAGCTATCAGATGCCCACTTTCTACCTGAAAGGGAATCTGGTTCACTTTGCGGCGTACAAAAAACATATCGGTTTTTATCCAACCTCCAGCGGGATCGCGGCATTTCAGCAGCAACTTGCAGCGTACAAAAGTTCCAAAGGGGCGGTGCAATTTCCCCTGGATCAGCCGATACCTTACGAACTGGTTGCCAAGATCGTGAAGTTTCGAGTGAAAGAGAATCTGGCGAAAGCGGAAGCAAAATCGAAAAAGAAGAAAACGACAAAGGAGAGTGATGAATGACGGTTAAACACGAATATATCGTAGTCGGTTCCGGCGCGGGGGGCGGAGTGGTGGCGTACAACCTCGCCCAGGCCGGGGCCGACTGCCTGCTGATCGAGGCCGGGAAGTATCACACCAAAGAAACGTTCCCGCGCAACGAAGCAGATGCCTCCGCGCAGCTTTATTGGGGCGGCGGTTTGGAGTTCAGCGCCGATGCCCGCATGGCTTTTCTACGCGGCAAGGTGATGGGCGGCTCGACCATTGTCAATCAGGCGCTGGTGGATCGCTTCGATGATTTGGCCCTGGATGCCTGGCGGGATGAGAGCGGGGTGGATTTCTTCACCCTGGAGGCCCTGACGCCTTATTACGACCGCGTGGAAGATTTTCTGGCGGTGCACATCTTNNGCACTGGGGTATGGCTGGCACTTTTTGCACCGCGCCCAGGGTGACTGCGCTTATGAAAAAGGCAACGACTGTATTACCTGTTTGAGTGGCTGCCACCGCGATTCGAAACAAAGCACGCTGATTACCTACATTCGGCAGGCCGAGAAATTGGGGTTGAAAGTTCAGGCGGAAACCATGGTGGAGCGTGTCGAACCCTTGGGGAACGGCTACAAACTCTACGCCACGTCCCACGGGGAACGGGTGGAATTCGAGTGTGAGAAACTCATTTTAGCCGGGGGCACCTTGGGGACCAATCACATGCTGCTCCGTTCCGGGTTCGGGAATCAACTCCCGGCCCTGGGAAAATATTTCAGCACCCATCCCCAGTATATGTGGTTCGGCGTTTACGATGAAGAAATCAACGCCCATAAAGGCATGTTCCAATCCGTGGCCTCCAAAGATGATCGTTTCCGCCAGCGCGGCTTCAAGCTGGAGAACGTTTTTGCCGGGCCGGTCTCGACGGCTTTGCTCTTCAACGGCTACGGAGCCGATCACGAGGAGTTTATGCGCAATTATTCTCGCATTACCTGTGCCGAAGTGGCCGTGCGGGATGAAAATGCCGGGGAACTGGTGGTGGATAAGAAGGGCAAGCTGATTATCAAAAAGCCGCTCACCGACCAGGATCACAGCCGCATGAAGGATGGCGTGAGCGTGCTGAAAGAGATTTTGGCAGCCAGCGGAGCCAAGCGGGTGATCGAATCACCGCACTTTTTTGGCTTACATATGATGGGCGGCTGCCGCATGGGCGTTGACCCTCAGAAATCGGTGGTGAACCCCGAATATCAGGTGCATGGGTATAAAAACCTGTACGTGGGCGATGCCAGCCTGTTCCCCAATGCGCCGGGCATCAATCCCTCGTTGACGATTTATGCCCTGGCAACTCGTTTGAGCGATCAGTTGGTTGGGAGGTAAATGATGCAATCCAATTATTTCAAACCCGCGGCCCTTAAAGGCCTGAACCGCATCGGTGACGTTTTTATCCCTAAATCGGATGATTGGCCCTCCTTCTCGGAGTTTGGCGGCATTGAGTACATCGACGATATCATCGCCTACGCCCCGCAGGAAGATATTGATAGCTTGAACATGGTTTTGGGTATTTTCTCTTTCCTGCCGGAGGGCTTGCTGCGTTGGGCCGCCGGCCAGATGGTGGCAGCCACGTATCGGGATGGCCTGCTGGATGGGCTGCTGCGCCAGTTGAACATTGGCCTGAAGGGCATCCTGTTTTCGTGTTATTACTCGGGCAAGGGCGGCCACAGCTATGCCGGGAAGAATCCGTTGGATTTGGTTGGGTACAATGTCGTTCGCATCGAGGATTGACCGAATTGGAGGAAAATGAGCTTTCGGCTGGAGGCCAATGAGAGCATCTCAATAGGGATGCGCCGTTTGTTGCTCGAACGCACCCACCAGATCATTGATGATCTGACCAACCCCGCAACGGACCGCGACAAAGGGGTGCATGAAGCCCGCAAAAATTGCAAACGCATCCGGGCGGCTTACCGTCTGATCCGCTTTGAAATCGGCGATGAAATTTATCGCCAGGAGAATACCCGCTTTCGAGATGCGGCCCGATTATTGGCCGGGGCGCGTGACGATTTAGTGATGATGCGTACGCTGGATCGCTTGATCGCCGAGAACCGCGCTCGCTTGCCAAAGGATGCGTTTGCCGGAATCCGCCGAGGGCTGACGGCGCGCTATGAGGCCACCCTGGCCCGCGGCTTTCAACAGCAAAANNCCGCGCTTCAGATCGAAAACCTGCCCATCCGGCACCAGAACTTCACGGTCTTCCGCGGCGGCCTCCAGCGCAATTACACGCAGGGGCGGGTTGCCATGCAGCAAGCCTACCGCCAACCCGGTTTGGATGCTTTCCACGAATGGCGCAAGCGCGTCAAATATCTCTGGCACCAGATCGAAATTCTGGAAGCCTTGTGGCCGAATATGTTGCTCAATCTGGCCAACGAGTTACACGCCCTCTCGGAATTTCTCGGCGACGATCACGATCTGGCCGTGCTGCGCCGCCTGGTTTTGGAGATTTCGTCCCATTTTGGCGATGAGCGCGAGTTGATGCGGCTGGTGCATTTGATCGACCAGAAGCGCCTCGAGTTGGAAGCGCTGGCCCGTCCCTTGGGAGAGCGCATCTACTCGGATCGCCCCAAATCCTTTGTGCAGCGCTTGGAAACGTATTGGAAAGCCTGGCAATCCGAAGCGCAAACGCGCCAG
>DOTA01000020.1 GCA_003513015.1 Chloroflexota bacterium | reverse complement strand
CGGGTGACAATGTTTACGAACTCATGTGGGAGCCCATGCTCATCGGCAAATTTGGCCCCTTCTACAAAGATGTCAATATGGCCTGGTTTTGGGCGCGCATCCACGCCCGCACCACCAAATTGGGTACCTATCAGGGTGGCTTTCAGGCTTTTGCGGATGATTTTGCCGGGATTTTGGAGAATCTGGGAGTGGAGATTCACTACCAAACCAGAGTCCGCCAGATTTCCCCGGCCCTGGGTGGGGGCGTAACCCTTGAGGTTGATTCTGCTCCTCAAATTTTTGACCGCGTCCTCTCCACCACTTCCCCCGGCCTGATGGCCCAACTGACCCCTGATCTTCCCCCCGCCTATCTGGATGGTTTGCTCAAACTCAAGCACATGGGAGCGGTGGTGATGACGCTCTCGCTCAAGCACCAACTTTCAGAGCAGGGCTACTACTGGTTCAACATCCCTAAGGGCGCGGGATTCCCCTTTTTGGCAGTGGTGGAGCACACCAACTATGTTTCGCCGGAGCATTTTGGCGGCGATCATATCCTCTACTGCGGCGATTACCTGGAATTGGGGCACGAATATTTCGATTTGAGCGATGAAGAATTGCTGGAACGCTTTATCCCCGGCATCCAGCGCATTAATCCGGCCTTCGGGCGTGAATGGATCAACAAAATTTGGGTGCATCGCACGCAATATGCCCAACCCGTGCCGTTATTGAACCACTCCGAGAATATCCCCGAGATTCAAACCCCTATCCCNNCCAACCACCGTGCGTTCGATGGAGGTGCCGCAGCGATAGCAAGGTTCCCCTGTGCGTTGATAGACTTGAAATTGGTGCTGGAATCCGCCGCCGCGGTAGACCCAGTCGATGCTGGCGCCATTGGCGGCGATCCCGGCCTCCAGCACTTGCCGGATGCTTTGTAGCAGGGCCGCGGCTTGCTCCGGGGTCAGGCTATCTGCCAGGGTTTGGGGGTGCAACCCGGCGCGGTGCAAAGATTCGTCGGCGTAGATGTTGCCCACCCCCGCTAAAAAACTTTGGTCGAGCAAAAGGGGCTTGAGTTGGCGGTGGTGCGTGTTTAATCGAGTGTAGAAATCTTCGGGGGAAAGGGCATCACCCAAAGGTTCCGGTCCGAGTTGGGCAAACAGGGGCGCGGGATCAGCCATCAGCCAGAGGCGTCCAAATTTGCGTACATCATTAAAGGCCAGGCGCATGCCATCTTCAAAATGCAGCAGAAAACGGTGATGGGGCAAAATGGGGTCGCTTTCGTTTTCGACCAGCAGATCGCCGCTCATGCGCAGGTGGACGATGAGTTCATCCTCGCTGAGTTGGATGCGCAGGTATTTGGCGCGGCGGCCAAAATTGAGGATGGTTTGCCCGAGAATGCGCAGTTGAAACTCGTCGGGGTCGGGATCGACCAGAACGCCCAACCAGAGCAGGCTAGCGTGATGGATGCGCTTGCCGAGCAGGGAGGGGCTATTTGGGGTGCCATTGCGCAGGTTACGGCGGATGGTTTCAACTTCAGGGAGTTCGGGCATATTTTTCGTTGAGCATTTCACCCACGCTGCGGCCTTCGTGGGCGTGCAGAATCACTTCGGCTAACAGAGGGGCCACCGAGCAAATAATCAGTTTATCTTGCAGCAAAGCAAATTTTTCGGCCGGGATGGGGACGGTGTTGGTGGTGATGATTTTTTTGATAGGGGCTTCGGCCAGCAGCTCGGTGGCATTGCCGGAGAAGAGGGGGTGGACGAAAGTCAGGTAAACATCGCGGGCACCATATTCTTTGACAACTTTAACGGCTTTGGTGATCGAGCCAGCGGTATCGACCTCATCGTCCACGATAATGACATCGCGGTCTTTGACATCACCGATGAGGGTGAGGGCCTCGGTTTGATCGTCTTCTCCGGCGCGCCTTTTTTCTACGAAAGCGATGGGGGCATTGAGGCGGGAGGCAAAGTTGCGCCCTTTTTTGGCGAAGCCGAGATCGGTGGCAACGACCTTGGGGTCTTTCATCTGGGGCATGATCTTTTCCATCTCGTTGGCCAGGATGTAAAAGGCGCTGAGTACATCGCCGGGGATGGAGAAAAATCCTTGGATTTGCCCGGCGTGCATATCGAGGGTCATGTAGCGGTCGGCCCCGGCTACTTCGATCATATCGGCAACCAGCCGGGCGGTGATAGGCACGCGCGGCTTATCTTTTTTATCGGAGCGCGTATAGCACAGGTAGGGAACCACAGCCGTCACACGCCCGGCTGAATCCAGCCGCAGGGTTTGCAGCATGATGAGCAGTTCCATCAGGTTTTGATGTACGGGTTTGGAAGTGCTCTGGATGATGTACACATCTTGCCCGCGCACACTTTCATTGAGCTGAATCCAGAGGTTATCGTTGGCAAAATGGGTGACGGTGTGGTCGCTGAGCTGTGCTTCCAGGTAGCAGGCGATTTCTTCGGCCAATTCTTGTGAAGCGGTGCCCGCAAAAATTTTGATTTCGCCATACATACCGCAGTCGTGATGGTGGTGGGGTCCGGTCATAAATATTCTCCCAAAAGATACCGCACATGGTCGAAAATCGCGTTTTTAGAAGGTATAAAGCGCAATTTTCAACTGTGGGTATTATAGCGTTGGGCGACCGACGGGTCGCCCAATTGTTATTTGTTTTCTTGCCATTCCGAGCGCAAAATACTCATTAAAATCACATCTACATATTTGCCATTATCGTAATGCGCCTGACGCATGCGCCCTTCGATGCTCATGCCGGCTTTCTCGTAAGCGCGCTGGGCACGCGGGTTATTCTCATACACCCGCAAATAAACCCGATTTAGATTCAAGGTTTCAAAACAGTGTTGGATGGTTAGGCTGAGCGCCTCGGTGCCATAGCCTTTATTCCAGTGATGTTTGGCGCCAATCACAATGCCAAATTCGGCTTGGCGGATGCGCCAATCAATGTTGAAGACCGCACAATCCCCAATGGCTTCCCATCCTTGTTCGGAGCGGATGTCAATCATCAAAGGGTGTTCTTCTCGGGGCATTTTGAGCATATTTTCGAACCAGTTTTCCTCATCTTCCAGGGAAAAAGGCAGGTAATGCACCAGGCCATGCGTCACTTCAGGATCATTGAGCCATTCAACAAATAATGGTAAGTCAGTGCGGGTGATGGACCGCAGGCGGATTCGTTCTCCATAAATCATTTGGGAAATCCTCCATTCAGTAATTCCTTGACGGCTTGCCGGGGAGAGATTTGTCGGTCAGCCAACTGTTTAAACACTTGTTGGTATTGATTTTCAGATACCCCGGCTTGCCAGCGAGATACCAGGGTCGATTGCAATAATTGGTGGAGTTCGGTTTCCAAACGGGCGCGCTCGCGGCGTTCCCAATCTCCGCTGGATTGCAGGTGTAGGCGGTGACGCTCGATTTCAGAACCCAATTCAGTGATCCCGGATCCTTCGGTTGCTACTGTTTTTTGGATGGGAGGCAACCACATTGGAGCTGATTCCGTTAAAACCGCCGGTTCCACATCCATAAATTGACCGTGATGCTGAAAAACGCGCTGCACCGGGTGGGCCAGATTGAGCATCCCTTTGAGCGCCCGTTCCGTGTTTTCCACGCCGGGACGGTCAGCCTTGTTGATTACCAGAATATCGGCAATTTCCAAAATCCCGGCTTTGATGGCCTGAATATCATCACCCAGCCCCGGCGCTTCAACCACCAGGGTGGTGTGTGCCAGCCGGGCGATATCCACTTCGGCTTGTCCCGCGCCCACGGTTTCGATCAAAATGATCTCGAACCCGGCAGCGTCAAAGGCCTGCACCATCCCGGCGGTGGCCGTCGCTAACCCGCCCAACGAGCCGCGTGAAGCCATTGAGCGGATGAAAACGCCTGCATCGCCAGCCAAGTCTTTCATGCGGACGCGATCCCCTAAAACCGCGCCGCCAGTGAAAGGACTGGAAGGATCGACCGCCACCACGGCCACGCGTTTGGCCTCCTGACCCTGGAGAGAATGCCGATAAAAATAGGCCAACCGGTTCACCAGGGATGATTTCCCCGTGCCGGGCGC
Source organism: Chloroflexota bacterium (assembly GCA_003513015.1). Classification (GTDB taxonomy): domain Bacteria; phylum Chloroflexota; class Anaerolineae; order Anaerolineales; family UBA11858; genus UBA11858. The sequence continues at coordinate 4,891 of DOTA01000020.1, read as the reverse complement.
GCCGGTCACCCCAATCAGGTGGGCGTTCCCCGTGTGTGGAAACAAATCATTGAGCGCTGCACGCCCCTCAGGGGTATCATTTTCAATTTGGGTCAGCAAACGGGAAAGTGCCAGCCGGTTGCCGCTGAGGATGGTGTTGATGTCAATCATAAGGGTTCAGGTAAACAAAGTAAACAGGTATTGCCCGAGGTTCCTGTTTACCTGGTTCCGTACTTAGGCTCCCAACACTGCCGCTCGAATATCGCGCACGATTTCATCTGTCAGCGTGCCGGGACCGTAAATACCGGCAACACCCATTTTTTTTAGTTGTGGCGCATCTTCATCGGGAATAATCCCCCCCACAAATACTTTAACGTGTTCTTGACCATTAGCTTTGAGCAATTCCAGCACACGCGGCACCAGAGCCATGTGCGCTCCCGAAAGTACCGAAAGCCCCACCACATCAGCATCTTCTTGCAAGGCGGCCTCAGCAATCATCTCAGGGGTTTGGCGCAGGCCGGTGTAGATAACTTCCATCCCGGCATCCCGCAAGGCACGCGCGACTACCTTTGCGCCGCGATCATGTCCATCCAGACCAGGTTTTGCTACTATCGCACGGATTTTTCGTTCGCTCATCGCACCTCCAAGGGGATCATACTTGTCGCGCTGGATTATACCGCGCCTGATCCTGAAAACGGGATAGGGGTTGTAATCGGGAGTAGAAATTCAGCCTTTCGAGCAGTCAAAGGTAGTCCGAAGGGGGCATCTTTTTAATCTTGACAGTCTTTCGGCCACATGATAATCTATCGCCCGTTCATTCAGCATAAAAGTCTGAGCAAAAATATTTGTATTATGGAGTATAGAAAGATGACAGAACGTATTGTCGGAACCGTCAAGTGGTTCAACGCCCGCAAGGGTTATGGTTTTATTGGCAGAGAAGAGGGTGAAGATGTATTCGTCCACTTCAGCGCTATTACAATGGATGGTTATCGCCGTTTAGATGAAGGGCAAAACGTTGAGTTCACGATTGAAGAAGGCCCTAAAGGTGTACAGGCTGCCAACGTTACCCCGGTGATGTAAGAAGGCAACCCAACGAACATAGAAGAGCCGCCTAAATGGCGGCTCTTTTTATTTTTGCAGAGGTTGAAATGTCAGGGGTGAATTTGATTTTTAAACTAAAAAGAGCAGGCACAAAGCCCGCTCTTTAGTTATTGTGAGATTTGCATTAGCCCGCTGCTTTTTCAACCACAGTGCTGAATGCCTTAGGATCATGCACGGCCAAATCAGCCAGCATTTTTCGATTGATCGTGATGTCGGCTTTTTTCAGGCCATGGATGAGCCGGCTGTAGGTGGTGCCATTCAGCCGGGCGGCCGCGTTGATACGAGCGATCCATAAGCGGCGCAGTTCGCGCTTGCGGGTGCGGCGGTCGCGATAAGCATACCAAAGGCTTTTCATCATGGCCTCGTTCGCACGTCGATACGTGCGGCTGCGAGCGCCAAACTGGCCTTTCGTTAGCTTAAGTACTTTCTTATGCCGATGACGGCGGGTAAAACCAGTTTTTACACGAGCCATTTATTACTCTCCTGCGAACCCCTGGGCGCCGATGGCTCGAAACCATCCGTTATACACCCAACGGCCACACTAAAAATGATAAACCAAACTAACTTTGACCACTCCGAGCATTGGGGTTGGCTTTGTACTTCTTCAGATATGGGGCCAAACGCATCACGCGCCTTTGAATGCGCTTGCCTTTGACAGGAACCATTTCAGTGAAGAGCGCTTTGGTGCGCTTGGAAGTTCGGCGGCGCAGGTGGCCTTTACCACCTTTGGTGCGCACCAACTTTCCCGTACCAGTCAACCGGAAACGCTTGGCGGTCGCTTTGTGGGTCTTTAACTTGAACTTTCCCGTTCTAGCTTTCCGAGTCACGGCTAAAACTCCTCTCACAAGATTTACCGCGGAATCCGGGGCGACATATGGTGTCGCCCCGGAACTCCACGAAGATAAATAAATTTATTAATGCAGATGAGGGCTAACAAGCACTCTTATTTCTTCTGCTGCTTTGCTGGAGCCAAAACCATTAACATGGTGCGCCCTTCACGCGAAGGAACTTGCTCCACAATCGCCACATCTTCTAACTCTTTAGCAATCTCTTTGAGGTCTTCCAGCGCAATTTCGGGGTAATGAATTTCTCTACCTCGAAAACGAATGCGCACTTTAACCTTCTTGCCTTCATCCAGCCATTTACGGGCATCGCGCACTTTAAAGGAACGGTGATGTTCCGTGGTTTTCGGGCGCAGCCGAATTTCTTTAATTTCGACTTTTACCTGCTGTTTTCGGGCTTCTTTTTCTTTCTTTTGACGTTCGTAGATGAATTTACCAACATCCATCACCCGGCATACGGGAGGATTCGCGTTGGGAGCTACTTCTACCAAATCCAGCTCGGCTTCGCGCGCGATGCGCTGGGCGTCCTGAATCGAAACGACTCCAAGATTGGAGCCATCAGGCCCAATCAAGCGGACTTCTCGTGCCCGAATGCGTTCATTGATGCGATAATCTAGCGTGCTTATGTTTCGTCTCTCCTAACTCCTTAGAGAAAACCTTACTTGGCGATTTAACGGAGGGCATAATACCATAAATCTGAGCGAATCGTCAACCAATATTGATGTCACTGTGCGAAACCTGAATCTGGCTAGAGAAAATTCGATTTATGGATGGCTTATCTTGCTATTGGCCTCGTTTATAACGGAACCACTTATAAATTTCTACTGCTGAGAATAAAACCGCGCTGGCGATCAGACATATCCCCAACTCAGCCAGCGAAAGCGGTTGGGTTTTGAAAATATGCTGGAAGAAGGGCACATAAACTAACATTAATTGCAGCGCAAACGTTGAGAGCACCGCAAAGACCATCAGTCGGTTCGAGAAAATCCCAATCTCCCACAGAAAGTCACGGCTGGAGCGGATCGCCAGGGCGTTGCCCATTTGCGCCAGCACCATGGTGGTGAATACCATTGTTTGCCAGGCACCCTCGGGATTCTGCCGCCAACCAAAATATCCGATCCCCAGGGAAATCAAGCCCATCAGGATGCCGATCCAGATAATTTCCACACCGATGCCACGGCTGAAAACGCTCTCGTTGGGATGGAACGGGGCACGCTTCATCACATTGCGCTCGCCTTTTTCTTCAGCCAGGGCCAGCCCTGGCAGGCCATCGGTAACCAGGTTGACCCACAGGATTTGCAGCGGCAGCAAGGCCAGCGGCATCCCCAAAAAGGGGCCGACCAGCATCACGAACATCTCGCCGGTATTGCTGGAGAGCGTATATTTGATGAATTTACGGATGTTGTCAAAAATCACGCGGCCCTGCTCCACCGCGGCCACGATGGTGGTGAAATTATCGTCCAACAAGATCATATCGGCAGCCTGCTTGGAAACATCCGTGCCGGTGATGCCCATCGCTACGCCGATATCGGCTTGCTTGAGCGCCGGGGCATCGTTGACGCCATCGCCGGTCATGGCCACGATTTCGCCTTCACTTTGCAGAGCGTTGACAATTTTGAGTTTATGCTCCGGTGCCACGCGGGCGAAGACCGAAACATCGTAAACACGCTCCTTAAGTTGCTCGGTGGACATTTTTGCGAGTTCTTGCCCGGTCAGACAGATGCCGTCTTCATCGCAATCCCCTTCGACGATCTCTAAATCTTTGGCGATCTGCACCGCGGTGAGGGGGTGGTCGCCAGTAATCATTTTAGGGTGGATGCCCGCAGTTTTGGCCGTCAATACCGCGAATTTCACTTCGGGGCGTGGAGGATCCATCATGGCGGTCAGCCCCACAAAGATCAGATCAGATTCGAGGGTGCTGAGGTCTTCGGGTAAATCAGGAGCCTCCCAAATCCGGAAGGCAACTCCCAGCACGCGCTGTCCTTGTCCGGCATAATCTGCATTGGATTTTTCGATGCGGGCCCGCATTTTAGCATCCAATGGTACAAAATCATTTTTCACCAGTACTTGACTGGTGACATCCAAGAGGCTGTCGATAGCGCCTTTGGTCATCACCACATAGGGTGCGCCGCGCCAGGGAACATCGTAGGATTGGACCTCGGGGCTCATTTTGTGAACGGTAGTCATGAGCTTGCGCTCGGAGGTGAAGGGCACTTCAGCAACGCGCGGCCATTCAGCTTGCAGTTGATCGAGGTCAAAGCCCAGTTGGTTGGCGGCCAGCATCAGGGCACCTTCGGTGGGATCGCCGATGGCGCTAAGTTGCCCATCTTCTTCGGTTTCGAGTACGGCATCGTTGCACAACGCGCCGACGCGCACCAAAATGCTCAGGGCAGTGTGTTCCGGTTTGGAATCGCCATACAGGCGGGCGCGCAGGATATATTCGCGGCGCTCGACAATGGCGCTCAAATCTTGCGAGTTGCCCTCTACATCCAAAATGGTGACGGTCATGCGGTTTTCGGTGAGGGTGCCGGTCTTGTCGGAGCAGNNAGCAGGCGCTGCGACCCCAAGGCCAGCGTGATGGTCACCACCGCGGGCAAGCTCTCAGGGATCACGGCAACCGCCAAACTGATGCCGGTGAGGAAGATGGTTTCGAGATCATCGCCGCGCAGAAAACCGGTCACGACTACAATGGCGACGATCCCCAAGGCCACCCAGGCCAGGGTTTTGCCCAATTTGGCCAAGCGGCGCTGCAAGGGCGTTTGATCTTCTTCAACGTTTTGGAGCAACCCGGCGATGTTGCCGAGCTCAGTTTTCATGCCGGTAGCGGTGACGATGCCTAAGCCGCGCCCGTAGGTGACGGTGGTGCCCATGTAGAGCAGATTGGCGCGATCCCCCAGGGGCAGGTGATCGCCTGAAATCGCGGCAACCCGCTTTTCTACCGGCTCTGATTCTCCTGTGAGGGCGGATTC
>DOTA01000287.1 GCA_003513015.1 Chloroflexota bacterium | reverse complement strand
CCCTTCACCCAATTGATCATTCGACAAATAAGCTATTTGCACGTTCATCGTCACACTCCCGTTATAAAAAGATGGTTCACCTATTTTCACCGATTATAATAGACTTAAACTGCCCCTGTTCATTTTGATTACTTGCCAAATGCATCTTTGCGGCAATCCGTCAGAATGCTATACTATCTCTGGAGAAATTGGCAACCAACCTCCGGGAGGAGTTATGACCATTCAAAAGCAGCTACGCATTTTCACCGGATCGGCCCACCCCGAATTAGCCATCGAGATCGCCAATATCTTGGGAGTTCCGTTGGGCGAGGCAGAAACCACCCATCTCCCTGATAGCGAAATTCATGTAAAAATAGAAGAAGTTGTGCGGGGTCAAGATGTTTTCTTTATCCAGCCCTGTTCGGTGCCGGTGAATGATAATTTCATGGAAGTGCTGTTCTACCTGGATGCCTTCCGGCGAGCCAGCGCTCACAGCGTGAGCGTGGTGATCCCATATTTCCCCTACGCCCGGCAAGAACGCATGGCTAAAGGCCGTGAGGCTATCAGTGCCCGGGTGATTGCCAGCGCCCTGGAAAATGGCGGCGCCGATCGGGTCATTTATGTGGATATTCACGCCCCGGCCATTCAGGGATTTTTCAACATCCCAGTTGATCCGCTTTCAGCGATCCCGCTGCTCTCGCAATATTTCCAGAAAGATGAATACCGCAACGCCGCGATTGTCAGCCCAGATGTAGGCCGCACCAGTGTGGCCAGCAAATATTCCGAAGTATTGAATCTGCCCTTGGTGGTGATGCACAAACGGCGCAATAGCTTTACGGAAACAAGCACCACCCATATCGTCGGTGATATCGAAGGCCGCCGCCCCATTATCATTGATGATTTGATAGCCGGTGGTAGCGTACTCAAACAAATTGATGCCCTCTACGAGCACGGGGCCGAGGGCAAAGTCGTTTTTTCAATCACGCACCCTGTGCTGCTGCCCAAAGCCCTGGAAATCCTGCAAAACGATGAGCGCATCGAGAAACTTGTGGTCACAAACACCATCCCGGTACCGCCAGAGAAGCGCATCCCCAAAGTGGAAGTGCTTTCAATTGCCCCGCTGCTGGCCGATACCCTCGATCGCATCCACGAATGCGAAACCATTTCTCCACTGCTAGTTATGTCCTAAACAATTTATGGGTTGCGGTGGCTCGTGGACCTTGTTCCACTCACTTCACACAACTTACATCACACTATGAATCTCTCCTATCAACCCCCTGCCGGATTTATCGCTGTCGAGTCGCAACTCGAAGGCATTACCGTCTTCGCACCCGCACCCCAAGTTGATACCACACCCGAAGCGCAGGAATTCAAATGCCCGCAGTGTGGCGCGTCTACCACCTTCGACCCCTCCGTGGCCGGTGTGGTTTGCCAGCACTGTGGATATTCGCAAGCAGTCACCGCCCAGGCCGTGGGTCGCACCGCCGCTGAAGATGAATTCACCCTCGAAAATCTCTCGCTGGCAGCCCGAGGCTGGGGCGAAGAACGCAAAGAACTGCACTGCGAATCTTGTGGCGCAGATTTATCGGTGGATGCTGCCGATCTCTCAAGCACCTGCCCATTTTGCGCTTCTAACCGCGTCATCGCCCGCGTGGCCACACAAGAAACCTTGCGGCCACGCTTTTTGATCCCCTTCAAGCTGCAAGCCAATGACATCCAGCCGCGCGTCAAGGAATGGCTCGGCAAAGGCTGGATGCACCCCGCCGATTTGAGCCGGGCGGCTGCTTCAGCCCAATTCCGCGGAGTTTATCTGCCCTTTTGGACCTTCGACGCTACGATCCACGCCGAGTGGCGCGCCGAAGTGGGTTACGAGCGCACCGAAAGATATTATGATGCCAGCAGTAAAAGCTGGAAAACCCGCACCCGCATCGATTGGCGTTGGGAATCGGGCGCGGTAACCCGAACCCCAGATGATTGGTTGGGCATTGGCACCAGCAAAATCAGCCAGATTTTGCTCAAGCGGCTATATCCTTTCGATCTGAGCGCCCTGGTGGGCTATGAGCCGGGCTTTTTGGCAGGCTGGCAGGCCCTCAACTATGATATTTCGCTGCAAACTTCCTGGGAAACGGTCAAAAACCAGATGAGCGAAGACACCCGTCAGGCCTGTCGCGCTCAAATTCGCTCGGTACACGTGCGCAACTTCTCAATGGTGGCCGATTTTGCAGATGAAACCTGGCGCTATATTTTGCTACCCGTTTATGCGGCCGCCTACCGCTTCGAAGAGAAAACCTACCAGGTATTGGCTAACGGGCAAACGGGCATTGTCGCCGGGCAGAAACCTATCGAATGGTGGAAAGTTTGGCTAGCCATCGCAGGGCTGCTCTCTCCCGGGGTTCTGCTGGCCCTCTTGGGGCTGGTGCTTTTGGTCTTCGGCGGGATCGGGATTTTCCCGCTGGGGTTAGGTGCCATCCTGTTTGTGGTCGGGATCGCTGCTTCCATCTACATTTTCCGTCAAGCCACCGCGGCAGGTGAAGCATGAGCGAAATCCCCAACACCCCCCTTGAAACGCCCGTTGAATACCCCGATCTCTCAGCGTTGTGGGGCCGCCCCTTGCAAGCCACGCACTGTCCCCATTGCGGGGTGGCACACCTGATCCCTGCGGAAATGGAGCGCGCCCTTTGCCCGGCTTGTTTCGAAGCCCGTTTGGAGCCACAGCCCAGCATTAACCGCCCCGAAGCGCCTGAATTGCTGATTAATTTCAGCACCAACCCTGCACAAGTGCAGGCCGGTTTTGAAACCTGGCTCAAAGGTGTTTGGCTGCGCCCCAAAGAATTACAGCCCGGGATGCTGGCTCAACGCCTGACGCGCACTTTCATCCCCATGTGGTTGGTCGATGGCGGCCTAAGCGGCACCTGGCAGGCCCAGATGGGCTATGATTATCAGGTTGCCAGCTCGCAAGAAGCTTTCCGGAATGGCAAGTGGAGCACCCGCAAGCTGACGGAGACGCGCATCCGCTGGGAACCGCGTGCCGGATCGGCTGAACGCAGCTATCAGAATTTGAACATCCCCGCGTTAGAGGAACATACCCGGCTTGCGAGGGGTCTCGGTAAATTCAATTTAGAGGCGGCTTTGGGGTATTCTCCGGCCCCGCTGGAGAATGCTTCCGTGCGAGTGCCCAGCTTGCTGCCCGAGGCCGCCTGGCCCCAGGCCCAGAGCGGCTTTGAACGCCTTGCCGCGCAAGATTGCCAGCGCGCGGCCCAGGCTCAGCACATTGATGAGTTTAGCATCCAGGCCCAATATCAGAACCTGAATTGGACCCAACTTCTGTTGCCCATTTACACCACTGCCTATCGTGATGAGCAAGGGAAGGTTTATCCTATACTTATTAATGGGCAAACTGGCAAAATCTTTGGGGTGCGACACGCTTCACAGCCGCAGGCGCGCAACTGGAGCCTGGGTTTTTTGGCTCTGGCCTTGTTCTGTTTTGTAATCGGCCTGCTCTCTGCTGCGGCAGCCACGCAATGGGCTGCACTGGGGATCATCAGCCTGCTGTTCTTTGGCGGCGCGCTTTTAGCGGGCATTGTGGCCCCCATCCCGGCCTTTTGGGCCTGGAACTTCAACCGCAAACAGGAAGGAAGCTGATGGCTGAAACGATCTATTTCAACGGCAAAAAATATAATAGTGTGGCCGAAATGCCCGCCGATGAGCGCAAATTGTACGAAAAAATCAATCGCTTATATTCGGATGAGAACCGGGATGGTATTCCGGATGTATTCCAGGGTAAGGGGTTTTCCGGCCTAAAAGAATCTTTCAGCATCGCCAAAGAGCTTTCACAAATGAGTTCCACAACCCCCGATTTGGCTCTAAAACAGTTTGCCATAGTGAGCGAAACAGATTACGGCATTACCATCAACGGCAAAAGCTTCCGCAACGTGGCAGAACTGCCCCCGGATTTACAACAAATTTACCAAGAGGCCACCCAACAAGCTGAAAACGGCCGCCCGAATATTTATGATGAATCTTGGCGAGAAGCAGAACGTGATAATTTCTTCAAGCCCCACGATGATGAGGCTTTCCACCACCCAAGTTATCCACAAACAGCCGCGCCTGAACCTACAATCGAAACGATCGACTCGAACAACCGTCTCCTAGCAATGATCGTGGTTACGCTGCTGCTAATCGGCTTTTTAATTTCTGCCTGGGTAATATTTTTCTGAGGAAATTTTGGGTAAATTCCAATTGATTGGCTATTTTTCTAACAAGACACAGATTGATCCGAAAGCGAGGCATTATGACTATTCCCCCAGCTCCCCAACACAAAATCGGTGATGATGAAAAACTAACCCCCATCATGCTTTACACCAGCCATAGCATGATCTGGGGGCAGGTTTTCTCAAAACAAGCTATACGAGTCAGTACCTGGCTGTTGACAGATATGGTGCCCACCTATCTCAAAATCTATGATGCCCAACAATTAATCATTAACAGCGGGCAAACCATTGCGCCTATCAAAGCGCCAGTTTTATACCTGCAAATTAAGAACATCAATGCCTACCATCTGATGCCGCCCATAACCGAAACCCTCGATTACGACCCCTCCGAACCAAACCGCAAAATGGTTCCTACAACCGCTATGGTTGGCTATTTTCGCTTTGAAGGCTTCAGCCGCATGGCCACATTCACCGATATGGATAACTACTTATCGTCTGCTAAAGCTGAATACATACCCCTATACGAAGCGAAAATGACCTGCCAGGTGATGCCCTCCATCAAAGGAATGCAATCCCCCACGGTTTACATCCGCCAGCATCGGGCGATTTTCACGGTTCAAGAAGAGAATTAGCCCAAGGCTATAAAATCAGCATCGCATCTCCAAAAGAATAAAAGCGATACCCATCCCCTTTGGCGGCCTCATAGGCCGCCAAAATTTTTTCGCGCCCAGCAAAAGCGCTCACCAGCATAACCAGGGTGGAACGCGGCAAATGGAAGTTGGTGATCATGGCATCCACTACCCCAAATTTGTAACCGGGCAAAATGAATAAATCAGTGGGGCCTTCAAAAGGCACAGCGATCTCCCCGGGTTGGGCCGCGCGGCCCGCAGATTCGAGCGTGCGCACGCTGGTGGTGCCCACGGCAATCACCCGGCCCCCTGTTTGCTTGGTCTCCCGGATCAGGTCAGCCACTTTGGGGGTCAGTTGGCACCATTCGGTGTGGATTTCATGCTCCAGGGGATTTTCTTCGTTGACGGGGGCAAACGTGTCCAAACCGACGTGCAACACCACGGAAGCAAAATTTACCCCCCAGGCTTTGAGTTGCTCGATCAGCCCTGGGGTGAAGTGCAACCCCGCGGTGGGTGCCGCCGCCGACCCCGGCTCTTGGGCATAAACCGTCTGGTAGCG
>DOTA01000503.1 GCA_003513015.1 Chloroflexota bacterium | reverse complement strand
GCGTCTTCCGGCACGATGCAGGGTTTGGTTCCCGGCGGATCAGGTTCGGCACGCGCCGCTAAACGCCCGGTGCTGTTGGCACCCTCGGGAACCCAGCCGGGGCCGAAATCGTTGCATTCGTCATCATCGGAGATCGCCTGCCATTTGACTTGCCCCAACACGCGGGCACGGGTAGCCGTATCCGGGCCGCCCAGGGCCACCTCGCGGATTTCGGGATCCTCCAGGGCGGTCAGGTGCCGCTCCCACACATCCAGATAGATCAGGTAATTCCCTGGGGCGGTGGGCAGCGCGGCTGAGCGAAAATCCGGCTGAGCGGTGAACAGATGCGCGGTCTCGTTCTCCACCAGAATGCCATCCACATAATAGCGCCCGGCGCTGATGCGCAGATTGCCGCCCTGGGGCGTGATCTCGAAACCCGCCAGCGGCGTGCCATCGGGAGCCAGGCCTTGTGGGCCGCCGCAATGGCCGATGATGTCGCGCCGAGCGGTGCGGTCGATATGCACATCAATGTCGATTTGTTCGTTCCAATCGGCATCTACTTGCACCCGCCCTTGCTGCATCAGCACGCGGCTGTAGTGTTTGCGTTTTTTATAGGTGTTGCGGGTAAAATCGCCTTTCATGCGTTTATCCTCCACAAATTAAGTAACATAGAAAATGCCTGCTTCTAAACCGAAGCGCAGATATTCCTTCAAAACCTGGCGCAAGTTGGCCTCGCGTAGGGCTTGTTTGAGAAAGTTGAAGGCACCCATCTCAGCGCCATCTTCACCGCCGGTAAAAATCTCTTTGGCCACCGCCAAATCGAGCTGCATGTAAGCCGGGTCGCCATATTCATCGGCAGTAAAAATAGGATTGAGATAGGCTCGAATGCGGTGAGCTTCAGCGGGATCAGTGATGTTTTTGAGCGCCAGATCGGGCTGGCAACGGTAGCGGCGCGGGGTACGTGAACCGAACGGCACATGGCTAAAACGCACACAGCCAATCTGGCGCTGTTCGGCGTTGACGCGCGCCGTGAAGATCGTCTCGCTGGCATTCAGGCTGCGGATATTGACCGGCCCGGTGATCGTGCTAGTATTGATGATGGCCTGGCTGCCGGGGGCCGCGACGGCCACCGCACCTGCACTCACAGGTTGGATAATGCTATCCTGACATTTGAGGTGGGGTACGGAATCCGGTAAATCTACGCGTCCCAAAATGCAACGCCGGATTTCCACGCTCAACTGGTCATTCTCCGTCCGGTTATTGGCGGAATAGTTGACCTGCAAATCGCCTGCGGCGGGCACCAGGGTGCAATCACTCAAATTCAGCGTGCCCAGGTTGCCGATCAGCACCGTGAATTCGCCTTCGATCAACAAACCGTTGACCCACAGCGCGCCCTGGCTGCTCTCGCTGGCGTTAGCGGTGCCGCGCACCGAGAGGTTCCCCAGCAGATGCGGGCGCACGCCGCTGGGCGTGATCTGCCCCACGACGCGCTCGGTAGCGCCAATCAGGCCAGGGATGGGTTGTTCGGGCCAGTCGGCGGCCACGATCAGCAGTTTGCTGCGCTCAGGGATTTCGATGGCCTGCGGGCCTTGTAAATTTTCGGGGTAGCTGCGGCTATCCATAACGGCGATCACGCCCACGGTTCCGGCGGGCTGGTCGTTCCACAAGTTAATCGCTTCAATCAGGGAGTTGACAATCTCCCCGGGNNGGCAACAGGGGATCAGCTTGCCCATTCAGGTGAATCTCGAACACGGGCTGCACGCCAAAATAAGTGGAGGCCGGGGTACCCTCAGGGCTGATGAGGGCTGCACGGTAGGCTAGCAAGTCATCGTAGAGTGCCCGCCGCCGCAAAGGGCCGGGAACATTGTGCTCTTCGGCCAGATGGCTGATGCTGGTCTCGGTTTGCGGCCGGTTGAAGAGCGGTGCATCCACGCCCGCGGGGTGAAAGCGGTAGCGGCTGTCGGCGGGGNNGCCGCGGCTATCGCCTTTGGCGGGAGCGATGCGGCGCACTTCGGCAGTGCGGGCGGCATTGGTGAAGGGAGTTTGGAGGAGTTCCAGGCGGTTGGCACCGTCTTTAGCGGAGGCGTGGCGATAGGGTGCGCGCAGGTGCGGCGTGCGGTAATTCTCCAGGCGGATGTGGTTGACATGCTGGGTGGTGCTGAGCAGTTGGAAAAATTCCACGGCGCGGGCGCGCCAGTTGGTCACATCCCGCGCCAGTTGCTCGATGACGGCGGCCGTGCCTTTGCGGCGGCGGTAGCGCAGGGTGTTGGCCACATAGGCCCGGTTGGAGAAGACGCCTGCACTTTCAACGGTGTGCAACGGCGTGACGCCCAGCAAATCGCCGAGGTAAGGCAGCACCCACTCATCGGCGGTTTCCACGAACCAGTTTTCGTACAACCCTTCGATGTCCGCTTCGACCCGTTCCAACTCTTGCTCGATAACGGCCAGCAGCGCCCGCAGGGGTTCGCCTTCGGCGCTGTCGCGCAGGCGGTAAATGGCGGGTAGATTTTGGTAGAGGCGTTCTGTATTTGACCAGGTCATAAGTTTGTTCCGTTCATTTGGAATACACTCACTACTCAATCCATTTCAAATCAGGGTTTGGACACGGATGGACGCGGATTCAACGGATTTTGGTTTTATCCGTGTAAATCAGCGAAATCCGCGTACTTCAAGCTTTTTTCATCTTCGTCAGCGTAATCCCAGCGGGGTTGACGATCAGCAATTCCGCGGGCAGGATTTCGGTTTCTGTGGTGTTCCAGCGAGCAGTTTCGGCGCTTAGCACCGAGGAGAGCAGATCACCCACGGGGTTGCCGTCTTCGTCCACGATATGGAGTTCATCCAAATCCACGGCGATGAGGCCTTTTTGGTTGTGGATCAAATCCATAATTTCGGCAGCCGTCACGGGCTGGGCAAAGTTCCGCTTTTCGAAGGCGAAGGCATTTTTGAGGGCAATTTGCACCGCACTTTCCACATCCGCCCACAGGTAGGCTTCATCGATCAGCAAGTTGGCCTTGAGATGGAAGTAACGCCGCTGGAAATTGCCCAAGATTACTTTTTGCAGGGGGTCACGCGCCCGGTTGATCGCATCGCGTAAATTACCGAGCAACGGTTCAACCACAGCTTCGCCGCTTTCGGTTGCGATGGTGATATGCACAATTTGC
>DOTA01000178.1 GCA_003513015.1 Chloroflexota bacterium | reverse complement strand
CTTGTGGAACTACATCTACATTGCTCACGAAGACAAGAGCTTGGGCGTCCACAACGCGGCTTACACGCGTGCTTTGCTGGATGCTAGCCTGGCTGCTTTGGGCAAGTAATCTGCGATTTGAAGTAAGTTTTGAACAGGGCTGTCGCAAAGACAGCCCTGTTTTGTCTTAAAGAGCAATTCTAAGTTTTTACGCAGCAGTTTGAAGCCGCTGCTTGGTAAAATGGGTAGGATTTTCCCTCAAAAATCTTGAAATTTTTATATCAATAAATACTTGTAAACTCCAAATTCCCAAAATTACTACTCAAACGGGTAGTGTGTTTTTGTCGTATAGGGTATGGCACAATTTCTCATTTTCCTTTAATATAATAGGGCATTGTTTCGTGGCAAAAAGCACGATCATTTGCACACCCATTGTGATTTTTCCAGGTATGCTCATTTGTTGGTTGTTTGCAGAAATATACCGAAAAAATCGGAACAGTAGATGAATTATTTGGGAATATATTTGAAAGGAGTTTCACACTACACAAAAAAACGCAAAAAATAATCTTTGCAAAGATTTATAAATTCCAAAAGAACAAACTGAGGAGAATGTTCATGAAACATAAAAATTTGATTTTAAGCCTCTTGTTGCTGGCTCTCGCCTTGATTGTGGTAGCCTGTGCTCCTGCTGAGACCGATTGCCCGGATTGCCCGGCAGTAGACTGTCCCACTTGCCCAGAAGCAGTTCCCTGCCCCGATGTTCCTGAGTGTCCCGCTTGCCCTGAGGCTGAACCCTGCCCCGAAGCCGAGAGCCTGCTGCCCGGTATCGAAGCGGCCTGGGCTAGTTCGGGTCACGCTGATTCTGAGGCCGAGGCCTTCCGCCACTGGGATGGGGATGACCCTGCTGTGGTTGCGNNGCTACAATCGCCAAAACCAGTGTGGTGATGCCCTCAGGCATTGAACTCACCAATTTAGGTGACGAAGCCCGTTGTATGGAATGTCACCAGGGCCGCGAATCCAAAGTTAGCGTTGATGGCCGCATTGCCGAAGCCGCGGGCGTTGAAACCGCAGCGGAAGCTGATCCAGACAAAATCTACGAAGGGTTGGGCTTTGCCAATATCCACTACTTTGCTGCGGCTGCCACCAAATATGGCACCCTGGCCAAAGGTGGCTACGAATATGATGGTAAACCCTACGATGGCAATTTTGCCCACGTTGAAGAGTTTGACACTTGCATCGAATGCCATAGCCCGCACACCCTTGAAGTCCAGGTGGAAGAATGTGCTGCCTGCCACGGTGAAGGTGAACCGCAAACCTATCGTATGTATGGCTCTCTGGTGGATTACGATGGCGATGGCGATATGGTCGAAGGCATTGCGGGCGAGATTGCGGGCTTGCAAGAAGTTCTTGCTGCTGAACTAGAGGCCAAAGGATTGGTTTATGATGCGGCCACCTATCCCTATTTCTTCAACTCCGCGGGTGAGAACTTTGCAGCCTGGACTCCTCGTCTGTTGAAGGCGGCTTACAATTACCAAACCTCCCAGAAGGACCCCGGTGCATTCGCTCACGGTGGCAAATACATCATCCAGTTGCTCTTCGATTCGATCGAAGACCTCAACCCCGAAGCGGTTGCCACTCTCACGCGTGATGATCGTGGGCACTTCCAAGGTTCGGCCGAAGCCTTCCGCCATTGGGATGAGAACGGGGAAGTTGAAGCAGGTTGCGCTCGCTGTCACTCAGCGACGGGAATCCCAACCTTCCACAAAGAGGGCGTCAATATCTCAGCCGAAATCTCCAATGGTTTCCAATGCACAACCTGTCATGATGATTCGGCTGAATGGCCGGCGCGCTTTGCGTTTGCTTCGGTGAAGTTCCCCAGCGGTGCCACAATTGAAGTTGCAGAAGGTGATGATGCCGGCCTGTGTATGCAATGCCACCAGGGGCGTGCGTATGGTGGCAGCATTGATCGCGCCGTGGCCGATGCCGATCCCGATGCTGTTCTCGAAGGTGCCCGTTTCACCAATATTCACTACTTCCCTGCCGGTGCGTCCCGTTACGGTGCAGAGGTTGCTCCTGGTTACCAGTTCGAGGGGAAAGAGTATGTGGGATATTTCGCTCACATGCCGGGATTCCAGAGTTGCACCGATTGTCACGATGCCCATGCGCTTGAAGTTGTGTCTGATAAATGCTTCGCCTGCCACTCGGGTATCGAAAGTGTTGCTGATATTCGCATTTCTAAGGATGATTTTGATGGCGATGGCGACACCACCGAAGGCCTGGCTGGGGAGATTGCAACCTTGTCAGACGCGCTCTATGCTGCTATGCAAGCCTACGCGGATACCAATCCAAAAACCGCCGCGTTGGTTTATGATTCCGCATACCCGTACTTCTTTTCTGATGCTGGTGAGAGCTACAGCACCTGGACTCCCAACCTACTGAAAGTTGCCTTCAACTACCAGTACGTTCAAAAGGATCCGGGGAATTTCGCTCACAATGGCAAGTACTTTATTCAATTGCTCATCGACAGCATTGAAGCCGTCGGCGGCGATGTGGGTGCCTACACCCGCCCATAGATCCAAATTCCCAATTAATCAAAGCCGGGCGCAGCAATGCGCCCGGCCTTTTCATCACAGTTACTTAGCAATAACAGGCTGATGTATAATTACACCTGATGGATAGCCATACACTCTCTCTGATTTTCTTTTTTTATGGGCTGGCCTTTTTTAGCATGGGGCTGATTGTGGCTATCGAAGGGGGGCGCGCCTCAGATGATCGGCTGCGGAAAGCCTTGCGGCCGCTGGCTGCTTTTGGGCTGATTCACGCTATTCACGAATGGCTAGAGATGTTCCAAATTTTGGAAATGATTTCTATTGATGCCATGTTTTTAGATGCCATCCGGCTAGCGCTGCTGGCGTTTTCATTTTTATCACTATCCGCATTTGGTATGTCATTGCTCTCTCCCACTGAAGAGCACCGTCGCCTCAGTCTGATCATTCCGTTGATTCAAGCCGGCATTTGGGGATTAGGATTATTGTATTTCCGCGGTCAATACACATTTGCTCAGGGTCTCTGGGATGTGGCCGATGTGTGGACCCGCTATGTGATCGGAATCCCGGCGGCGTTGATCGCTTGTGCCGGTTTGATCGCTCAACAACGCGCCTTTCGCAAGGCTGGGATGGAGCGCTTTGGCCGCGATAGCCTGTGGGCTGCGGTGGCCTTTGCCTGGTATGGGGTTGTCGGACAGGCTTTCACACGGTACAGCGCGCTACCGCCTTCCAATGTGATTAATTCTGAATTGTTTTTAGAGATTTTCGGTTTCCCTGTGCAGTTATTACGGGCTGGCGCAGCCCTGGTGGTGACTATCTTCGTGATGCGTTTTATGCGTTCCTTTGAAGTGGAAACTCATCGCCAAATCGACGAATTACAAGCCGCCCGTTTACAAGAAGCTGAGCGGCGCGAAGCTCTAAAGGGTGAAATGCTCCGCCAGGTGGTAGCTGCCCAAGAATCTGAACGACAGCGCATTGCTCGCGAATTGCATGATGAAACTGGGCAGGCCCTCACCGCCCTGGGTTTAGGTTTACGGGGTGTGGCTATCAATCTGCGTCAGGATGTTGATAAAGCTGCTCATAACCTGCGCCAATTAGAGGGCACCGCCGCGGATGCCCTAGATGAGTTGCGCCGCCTGATTGATGATCTGCGCCCCTCACATCTGGATGATCTGGGGCTTCCCGCAGCGTTGCGCTGGTACGCGGGAGAAGTTGAAAACCGCTCAAAACTAAAAATTTCTGTAGATGCACCGAAAGGCCGCTGTGAGTTGCCATTGCAAATCAAGACGGCCCTATTCCGTATTGCCCAAGAAGCGCTTACCAATACGGTCAAGCATGCCAACGCACGCAATGTTTGGATTTCGGTTGAGCGCGGGAATGGTGTTGTCAAGCTACTCGTCCGAGATGATGGCAGAGGGTTCGACCAGAGCCGTTTGCCAGCCTATAGTCGCCCCGCCTGGGGTTTGATGGGAATGCAAGAGCGTACCACTCTCTGTGGTGGTCAGTTTAATTTGAAATCTGTTCCCGGGTGGGGAACAGAAGTTCGGGTAACAATTCCATGCGACGATACCGTTTTTATAGAGGATGAGGATGAAAATTAAATTATTGCTGGTGGATGATCATGCGGTGGTGCGCTCGGGGTTACGGATGCTTTTAGAGGGGGAAGAAGATGTGGAAATACTTGGGGAAGCAGGAACTGCCAGCGAAGCGATTAAAGCGGTAGCCACTTTGAAGCCAGATTTGGTGCTCATGGATATTGGCTTGCCTGATATGTCAGGAATCGATGCTGCGCGGGAAATCAAACGCGTCTGGCCTGAAGTCTCGATTGTNNTGTTGGGCGAGCAAGAAAATGGTGATGAAGAGAATCACAACGATTTGACCCCCCGTGAGCAGGAGGTTTTATCGCTGCTGGCAGATGGTGAGAGTAATAGTGAAATTGCTGAAGTGCTAAATATCAGCCCAAAGACCGTAGCCCGCCATCGTGAGAACATTATGCGGAAATTGAATCTGCATTCGCGCACCGAGTTGGTCAAATATGCGATTCGTAAGGGGATCATTCAGGCTTGAGAGACAACCCTGATATAAATCTGTAAAACGCCCCTTTGTGGGCGTTTTTTTATGGGTGATTCGCCCCATTTGTGAAATATTTCTCTATGGGGTGTTTGTCGTGGGGCGGCTAACCTATTTTGTTTGTGAAATTTACCCCAATTACCCACTGATAAATTGGGCGATCGCCGAATTTACGGGCGGCTCTGTGCTTGCTACACTGTAGTCAACATTAACCGAATCTGAGTATTTAGAAAGGTAGGTAAATGATGGCCGTAATTACAGTTTTGTTTTGGATGGTTTTCCGCTTTATTGTGCCGTTGGTGTTTTTATTCGGTATCGGAACGTGGTTGGAGCGTAAACAGTACGTTCATTAGCTCCAGAAAGAGAGCAATGCTATGGAAACCTGGCAAGGGTTGTTTCTAGCAATTGGTTGGTTTGTACTGCGATTCGGTGTGCCCCTTGTGGGTACCATTTTGATGATCTACTTTTTCAAGTGGTTGGATCGTCGCTGGCAAATCGAATCGATGGATCGGCGGGCAAGCATGGGTGCTGAAGCTATGCTGCCTATCATCCAATGTTGGGCGATGGATACCTGCCCGGCAGAAAAATGCCAATCGTGTGTTGCCTTTCAAAATCAAGGCACACCTTGTTGGCAGCATTTCCGGGCTGGGGATGGATCATTGAAAGATGAATGCCTGGGTTGCAAAGTGTTTTTGGGTGTTTCGGCACCGGCCCTTCATCATTAATCACGGGTAATGGCCAATCCGATACGGCTATAGAAAAGATTTTAAGGAGAATGCACTATGAAAAAAATTATTGCTCGACTATTTATTGGATTGCTGATAGCACTGCCTTTTATGCTGGTCACATCTGTTTGGACGCAAGCCAGTTCCGCTGATCAGCCGATGAATCAAACGGATCTGGATTGCGAGAGTTGCCATCCAGCCTTTACGCATTCCTGGCAAACCAGTGCTCACGGCACGGCGGCAGAGGATCCGGAGTTTATTGCCAACTGGCAGGCCCAAGGCGAACCAACGGAATGTCTGGCTTGCCACACAACCGGATACGATGCGCGTACTCGCACCTGGGCGGAAGATGGTGTCACCTGTGCCGCATGTCACTCACCGTACCCCAGCAGTCACCCAAACCAGCCCATGCCCACCGATCGCTCGGCGGAATTATGTGGTTCCTGCCATCAAGAAACCCTTTTTGAGTGGCAGGTCAGCAAGCATCGCCAGGCCGAATTAGATTGTGTTGATTGCCACGGACAGCACTCAACCTCTCTCAAAGGGGATGATGCTTCAGCCTTGTGCGCCAATTGCCACCGCGATCGTTCCTCCAGCTTTGCGCATACTGCCCATAACGAGGTTGGCCTGACCTGTGCAGATTGCCACCTGGCTCCCTTGGATGGAGAAGCCGGCAGCGGCCACGCTTTTCGCGATCATAGTTTTAATGTGAAGTTGAGCACTTGTAATGAATGTCATGCCTATCAGATGCACGATCCCAGTGCCGTGCATGAGGGCGATACTAGCTCAGCGGTTGTAGAACCCGACGCTCTGGCTGCGATTGAAACCGCAGGCGTTAGTTTGGAGCCGGAACCCGTTAGCCCGATGTACTTTATCTTGTTGGCGGCGCTCATTGGTATGGCTTTCGGATTATTGGTAGCTCCCTGGATCGAGCGTTGGTATCGTCGCCTGATGGAAATTCGGGTGGAACAGAACGACGAGAAGTAAATTCGAGATAAGTTCCGACTTGGCTGCCAGTCATCAGGCTGGCAGCCGTAACTAGGAAGTTATTTTAGAAGAACACAAGGATAAAGATCATGGCTGAACGAGAACCTTTAGGACGACGTGACTTTTTGAAACTGGCTGCCGGAGCGGGTTTGGTTGTTTCCGTAATGAAAGCAGCGCCCTCGGCAATGGCTTCGAAACCCGCAGGTAGTAGCCCTCATCTTTGGGCAATGGTAATCGACCAGGGCAAATGCGAAGGTTGCGGCTACTGCACACTGGCGTGCCGTGCTCACAATGATGTTTCGCCCGAGATTTCATGGAACCGGGTGGTTGTCTCTGATGAGATCAATGGTGAAAATGTTTATCTGGCTCGCCCCTGCATGCAATGCGAACACGCTCCCTGCGTATCGGTTTGCCCGGTCAAAGCCAGTTACTACCGTGCCGATGGCATTGTAATGATGGATTACGATCGCTGCATTGGCTGCCGATATTGTGAGGTGGCCTGCCCTTATGAAGCCCGAGCTTTCAACTGGAAAGCTTTCGAAGGCGAAAATCCCGCTGTGCCTACCTGGGGTACCCCCGAAGTGGAACGTCGCCCGCGTGGCGTGGTTGAAAAATGCGCCTTCTGCTATCATCGCATCGACCGAGGGATCGCCCAAGGTCTCACGCCCGGTGTCGATCCTGAGGCCACCCCGGCTTGTGTGGTAGCCTGTCCTGTGGGTGCCCGTTTCTTTGGCGATCTCAATGATCCCGAATCGGAAGTCAGCAAACTTCTGGAGAGCCATGTAACCTATCGCTTGCGCGAAGATTTGGGTACCAAACCCCGGGTTTACTATATCCAGGCGTAGAGGAGAATTTATCATGACGGCTTTGAAAAATAAGTTTCACTTGCGACCTTTATATTTTTGGCTGGCTGGCCTGGCTCTGATGTTGGCCATTGGGGTGACCGGAGGGCTAATCGTTCTCATCAAGGGTTTGGACGTCACCAACCTGACGGATCTGGTTCCCTGGGGTTTATGGATCACGATTGATCTTTCCTCGATTGCCCTGAGTGCCGGTGCCTTCTCCCTCTGTGCTGCGGTCTACCTCATCGGGTTGAAAGAATTCCAGCCGGTGGCTAAGACGGCCACCTTCATCGGCATTATCGGTTACAGCATGGCGATGCTCTGCCTCTTCATGGATATTGGACGCCCGGATCGCTTCTGGCACGCCTTTGTGTTCTGGAATCCGCACTCAGTGTTGTGGGAAGTGACCATGTGTGTGGGTCTGTACTTCAGTGTTCTCACGCTGGAAACCCTGCCCATCGTTGGCGATGCCGATTGGTTCAAAACCCGCTGGCCGAAACTTTCTGCCCGGTTGCTCCATATCCATCACTTTGCTCCTTATTTGGCGATTGCCGGGCTGTGTCTCTCGATGTTGCACCAATCTTCGCTCGGGGCCACCTATGGCATCCTCATTGCCCGCCCATTATGGTATTCCCCTAGCCTATCGGTGTTGTTTATGATCTCGGCCATTATCGGCGGTATCTCAATGACGCTCTTCGCTTCCATGCTCTCCGCTCGTTTGAGCAAAGCCGCCAATGTCAATGATCATTTGATTGAAAAGCTAGCACACTTTGTCGGTTGGGCGCTGGTTTTGTACCTGTACTTCCGCTTCTGGTATGCTTTCTCGATGAATTATACCTACGAGCCGGGACGCACCGAAGGTCTGGCACTCCTCACCAAAGGTCCGCTGGCAGTCAACTTTTGGTTGGGTGAAATCCTGTTTGGAGCGATCATCCCNNGTTGGTGGTTTGGTGGCTTATCGCTGGGATGTCAATCTTTCGGGGCAGTTAGTGATCCTCTCGTACTTGCCCGGAGAGCTTAAAACCCTCTACACCACTTATTCCCCTGCGCTGATCGAATGGATGGTTGGGGCTGGCGTGGTGGCCTTTGGGCTGACAGCTTTCACGCTGGGCGTCAATTTCCTAAAGGTAGTCGATCACGGCGTTGAGAAAGAAGCCGTGACTGAAAAAGTGCCCGCTACTCAAACTGTACCTGCCATGGGTGATTGATTTTCAATTTGCTTGGATTAGCAATAAAAAAGAGGCCGCACCAAGCGATGCGGCCTCTTCTGATTCCTGAAAAGGAGTTTTGCGGACTCAATTGGGTAGGTTCTGATCCTTTAGTTGTCCAGCGCACTAGCAGCGATCCAATCCAGGATCTTCTGAATCTCAGTGGGGGTCAATGACCCCATCCCGCTGGGGGGCATCATTTTCCCGATTTGCTGGGTTCCCTGAATTTTCTGGGCTAATAAGCTTTTCAACAGATCACCCGGAATTACCGCAGGGCCGCTTTGCCCTGAGTTGATAACCGATTGATAGGTTGAACCATCCCATCCACCCATGCTGCCGTGACAAGCGTTGCATTTGGCTTTGAGAATTGGCAGCACATCTTTGGCAAAAGATACCGGGCCTGGTGTAGGGGTGGGCTGTCCGGTTGCATTGGGGCTGTCAACTTCAAATTCCAGGATGTAATTCACCAGGTCTTGGATCTGTTGTGAGGTTAGAATCTCACCCCAGCCAATCATGGCGGTGGTGGCGTGTCCCTGGTTGATGATATCGAAGATCGTTTCGGGCGTGTTCTCTGACCGGAACTTGGGGTCCCTCAAGGAAGGTCCGACCTGACCTCGACCATCCAGCCCGTGGCATTGGGCGCACAGATTGGTATAGATTTCGGAGCCAGAGAGCGAAACTTTGGATGTGTCTACTGCGGGCGGAAGTTCTACGGGTGGATTGGCTTCCCAGGAGCGGATATAAGCCACAATGGCGTCGATCTTTTCATCATCCAGGGGGCCGCCAAAGGCGCTGCCGAAGGGCGACATGCCAAAGTTGGGCTGGCCTTGCGAAATGATCGAGCGCAAGGTGGCATCATCCCGGGTTTTTAAGTATTCGGCTGTGCTAATGGGGGCAATTACATCATCAACGCGCGCCGGGTTGGGGCCGCCTTCGCCAAATTCTCCGTGGCAGGCGGCACAGTTATTCGAGAAGTATTCCTGCCCAACTTCCAGGGAGGTGCCTTGGGCAGCCTCGAGGGTGTAATCGACCAGGGCTGTCAGTTGAGCATCCGTCAGAATATCACCCCAGATGGGCATGGTTTCATGGGAACCACCGGTTGTGATGATCTCGCGGGCTTGTTCGATGCTATCTGCGGCTGGCACGCGATCGGCATGGCAGGAAGCACAATATTTCGCAAATAGATCTGCTCCCTCAGGGGTGCTCTTCGGATCAACCACATAGGCGGCCAGCGTATCTAGCTCGGCCGGATCGCGGCTCTCTTGCCAGGCGGGCATAGAGAGGTGCAAACCACCTTGGGAGATGATGGTTTCCAATTCACTGCGCTCCCCACTAAAAGCCACGGAAGTACCATGACAAGGGGTGCAATTGACCGTAAACAACCGCTGACCATCGGGGGCAACCAGAAAGTTCAGTAGCGCAGTTTGTTCGGCTTTGGTCAAGGTTTCTGACCATTGAGGCACATCCAGATCAGCATGGGCTGCATAATCAGGCCCGCGGTTCAGCGCCGTTTTTAACTCGATGGGATTGGTGGCGACTAACTCTTCAATATCATGGCACTCGGCGCAGTTATCGGTGAAGAGTTTGCTCCCACCAGGCGAGAGGATAAACCCGGCCAGGGCGTCAATCTGATCGGTGGTCAGATCGGCGCTCCAGGCGGGCATGCCTGCGTGTTTCCCTTCCGCAATGATTTCATGTAGATTGGTACTCGCGGGGATGTCAATGCTCGGCCCGTGACAGGAAGCGCAGTTTTGAGTGTATAAGGCTGCGATCTGATCTCCTCCTTGGGCAACTTCCGAGGGTGGCGGAGCTTCTGTTATGGATAATACGGAGAGCGTAACAATCCCGATTACACCAACCACCAAAATGCCCGTTACCCATCCGCGGTTCATGAAGTGGCGTTTGGGGCTTCGATCCAAGAGTGGTAATCCCAAAAGTAAGACGATTACGATGGTGGGTAACACCACCACCCCGAGGAATTCCAGCTTACCAGGGAAATACTTCAGCAATTGGAAGAGGAAGAGAAAGTACCACTCAGGGCGGGGTGTATAGTTAGTATCGGCCGGATTGGCGCGGTCTTCTAAGGGAGCGCCGATAAAATAAGCCAGCGCCACCAATATTAGGAATACGGCCAAAGCCATTATGGCATCTTTGAAGAGGGTATCTGGGAAAAACTGCTCCCCTTTCTCTTTGGCCTTTTTATAATCTTGCAGGTATTTTTGTCTTTCCTTTTCGTTCATGGGCTATTCCTCTTTGCCGGGTTTGGCAGTGATCCCATTTCTGACGACCAGGTATAAGTGAATGCCTACCAGCAATAATAGGGTTGCTGGCAGTACCCAGACATGCACGCCAAAAAAGCGGGCTAAGGTTACGGCAGTGAGTTCTTCGCCGCCCCGCACCACTCGCAGAATCCAATCGCCGATTAAGGGTGGTGTGCCTGCGATGCGAGTGCCGACGGTTGTGGCCCAATAGGCTTTTTGATCCCAGGGCANNGCTCCCCAGTGGTGCAGCCCGCGGATCAACCAGCCCGCTGGAATCTGGGTAGTGATGTACTGTACGCTATCGTAGGCGTGGTCTGGCGTAGGTACATAATAGAGGGTTAACAGAATACCTGTGACGGCCTGATTGACCGCGACAAACAAGGTTGCACTTCCCAGGGTATACAGCCAATTGGTTTTCGGGAGTTTGCGCAAGAAAATTGCTTCCCAAACGCCTCGCCAGCCAACTCTGGCATCCAGCCAATCTGCAAATTTGGTAGTCATCCTAACCTCCTAGGATAAAGATTTGATCGTTCTCGATTTTGACTTCGTAGCGATTCAAAGGTTTGGGAGGCGGTCCGCTGGCGACTTCGCCATCTTTGGTAAAGACAGCATTATGGCAAGGGCAGAAGAATTTTTCTTCTTCTGTTACCCAACGCACGCGGCAGCCCAGATGCGTGCAGACGTTTGACATGGCGATAAAATCACGGCCATTTTCTGTCAGCACATAAACCGAGATTTCTTGCTCGTTGACGATCCAGCCCGTTTGTTCCGTTACGGTTGTTTTAAACAAAGTTGGCGTGTTTAGCTCAACTTTCGAAACTGGCCCGAGTTGGATCCAGGCCTGGTTCGCATCGCTTTTTCTGGCTGGCCCGGTGATATAAGCGATTGCGGGAATGCCCAATCCTAGGCCAATAAAGCCCCCGATGGCAAAAGTTGTAAAACCCATGAAATCTCGCCGAGTGAATTGTTTTTTATCGGCCATTTCTTCTCCTTTGTGTAAAAATGTACAGTTGGTTCTTAGACAAAATGGAGCCCAAAAGGCTGTCTTTTGGGCTCCATTGAAAGCGTAGTGTCAGATAGAGTAGTTATTCTGATTCGGGCGCACCATTGCTAATCCAGTTGGTAACGTACTCCAACTCCTCGGGTGTAAGTTGAGCAAAGTGGGGCTTTTCACCAGTTTGCTTTTGGATCAGCAAACTGCCTTCCACATCTCCTGGGATCACAACCGGACCATTATCGCTGCCAGCCATTATACCCGCGTAGCTAGTCAAATCCAACCCTTGAATTGCATCGCTGGCTCCGTGGCAGCTACCGCAGCGTTGCTCAAACATGGGGCCAATCAGATTCTCGTAGGTGATCGGCGCATCGGTGGGCGGTGGCGGGGTTGGTTCCGGTGTGGGTGGCAGTTGCTCCAGAATAATCTCGCGCAAGGCAGGGGCGTCAAACCCGGCATATTCAAAAACGGTGCCATGGCAAGCGCTGTTGGAACAGAAGGAAGTGTTGCTCACACCGCCCGGGTCTTCCGTGGTGTGACAGTTGCTGCAAGTGGGATTGAAGGCATCATGGTGCATGCTGATCCAGTTAGGATGCAGGTGCGTTTCAGGTTCTGGCCCGTTGCTGATCTCGATATTGGTGACAAAATCCTCGGCCCCAGAAACCACAGGGATGGAATGGCACAGGTTACACTCCAGACGGATGGCCTCATCTTCTTGGTTAAGGTGCTTGCCATCGTGACAGCGGAAACATCCCGGAGAATATAGATGGCCTACGTTGTTGGGGTGGCTGTTCCAATCTGATTTTTGTTCTGGAGAAACACTTTGATTGTAGGCAGTTTGTAAAATCACAATGGTTTCTTGGATCAATTCCTGATTGGCCGCGTAATATTCGGGGTAATAGGATTTGTAATAATTATCCAGGCCCGCGATAGATTCTGTTGCCAGGGCGCTGGTCTCATAAGGCCGGTAGAAAAGATCCACAGTTTGGCGGCGGATATCCGGAATATCCGTGGAAACAATGCCGCGAGCCAATAATTCATCGATGATCTTTTCGGGTGGATTGACCAGATGGGTGATGCGATTGTGACAGGTGATGCAGTCCATTTCTTTCAGGTCTGCGGGGTTGATGGAGGCAGGATCAAAATTGGCTTCAATATCCACATATTCTGTGGTGCTGCCGTCTTCATTGACAACCTGAACATAGGGGATTTCTTGTTCATCGTGCTGGGGAGCGTAATATAGCACCGGATTTTCGATATGCCAGTGAATGCCTTGTCCGGCCCCCACCCGTTTGCTGCCGCCCCCAGTTTTGAAAATCAGGTATGTGGTAGTGGGCGTATTTTCGGTATCATTGCCAAACGTTTTGATTTCGCGTAGGCTGTCATCCGAAAACTTTTCCGGATTATGGCAACGCTCACAAGTTTCGCGGGCGGGGCGGAGTTCGCCCGCGGTGATAGGAAATTCGTATCGCTTGAATGCCAGCGCGATGATGTGTTTGGCATCGCCGGCTTTGCGGGTGACCTTGGTAGCCACAAAGCCGCGCCCGATATGGCATTCTACACAATCAACGCGGGCGTGTGGAGATGTCAGGTAAGATGTGTATTGGGGGGGCATGGTGTGGCAGGCGGTACCGCAAAATTCGGGGGAGTTGGTGTAATCCCAGGCGTAAGCAGTGCCTACCAGAACAAAAAGAGTCAGAATGCCAAGTACCGCGTAGGGTAAAATGCGTAGCCATCTTGGTGTTCCAGCCGGGGGGAAGAAAAATTTCTTGAGCCAGAGAAAGAATCTATTGAGCCAGTTTTTAATCTTTTTCATCAATCTTTTTACCTCTTTGAAAATATTTCAGCAATGATATTCTGGTAGTCCTGGCAATTTTCTAAAAACAGCCATCCCTTCAAAAGGAAGCTGTTTTTATGCGAAAACTAATTGTGCCAATTCTTACTAGCTATATCCTGTTATACCATGTTAAAGTAATTTGTGGCGGGTCTGGAACATTACAATTTCGATAACAAAAAAAACGGGTATTCACAAAATGTGAATACCCGTGTGTGCTTTTGCGAGTGTTTATTTTTCAAGTGCGCCCGTCGAAATCCACTCTCGCAAGATATCGATATCTTCCGGGCTGAGTTGCCCCGGATGGTTACCGGCTTCCTGGCGGATAATCACCGGGCTGTTATCAGGATCACCGGGAACCACCACAGGGCCAGATTTTCCCCCGGTTAGGGCAGATTGGTAGGATGTTAAATCCAAGCCACCCAGCATCGCGCTAGCATTGTGGCAAGTTCCGCATTTGGTGTTGAATAATTCGCCAACACCCCCATCCCAGGTAACGCTTAGAATCGGCGCAGAAGTTGGGGTGGGAGCTGCGGTTGGGAAAGGTGTTGGGGTTAGCGGCACAAAAATTTCAATATCTGTAGCGGGTGGTACGGTAGCCAGGGCGGTATTTTCACCCGCAATAAAGAAATATACGCCTGCTAACATCACGGCAGCGGCAACAAAATATACCGGCAAGAAAATGCGCAAGCGTTTTTTCTCACCCTCAGGGTCGGGGATAGGGAGATGTACGCCAGCTTTGATATCCGCCAATTCTAGCGGATGCTCATGCAGCATATCTTCTTCGCTCATTTTGCCAGTAAACATGCTCTTGTTCAGCATTTTGATATGTACGTTGTAAAAATGCCAGATGATGATTGCTAACACAGCCAAAACAGCTTCCAGGCTGTGAGCAAGTTTGGCGGCCGGGATCACTACACCGGGTAAGAGTCTGCTGGTAGCCAGGGGATTCCAGAGGGCAAAACCGGTCAACCCCATTACAATCGTACCCCAAACAAAAGCCCAATATTCGAGTTTTTCACCAAAAGTGAAGCGGTCTTCCTGGGGATGTCTGTCGCGTTTGCCAAGATTGTAGAGTACCCAGCCCCAGGCATTGGTCACATCCCGCAAATTGGGCAGCATTTTGATGGGTGTTCGTTTGACGTAATATTTGTACCCGGCAGCCCCGATATGGTAGATCACAGCCAGCATCAGTAATACTGCCGCGCTGTGGTGGATCAGACGCACACGGTCAATTCCACCCAGCCCTTCCATAATTTTTAGAGATATTGGCCATTTAGCGTAGCGCTGAATCAAGCCGGTCGTTCCCAGGGTGAGGAAAGCCAACATTTCACTCCAGTGCTCGATCCGATCTGAGATGGTAAAACGTTTGTAGGCGCGTTCCGTGCTCATGATTTCACCTCCGCACTTTTATTTTTGCTGATTTTTTTACGGATGCGGTGTTGGGCATCTAAGAGTACGAAAAGGATCATGCCTCCAATGGTCACTGGGATTACAATGAAATAGAATAGATTGACAAAATAAAGCAAGGGGTATTTATCTAAACTAGGTTCATAGTGTCCGAGCCAGGAGTTGGGGAAATTCTGGGAAGCATCGGGGTGACATTTCTGGCAGGTTTTCAAGAGATTATCTTTCATCACCTGGCTTTCGGGATCATCATGCTTCTTCATGTTATGCACCCCGTGGCAATCAATACACACCGGTTTATTGGTTTCCTGATCGGGAGATATTTTCTCGAAAACCGTTACCGTTGTGCCGTGGAAATCGGAAACATAGGTATCAAAAACGTGGGTACTGATGTCGTATTTTTCCATCAGGGCTTCATTAGCATGGCATTCCGCACAGATCAAGGGTGAATACAAACGGAAAGCATCAGATGAGTTCGGCCCTTTAATATCGTGGTTG
This sequence comes from Chloroflexota bacterium, assembly GCA_003513015.1. Taxonomy (GTDB): domain Bacteria; phylum Chloroflexota; class Anaerolineae; order Anaerolineales; family UBA11858; genus UBA11858. The sequence goes on along the minus strand of DOTA01000178.1, from coordinate 10,112 downwards.
CCATGGCAAGTTGAGCAATCGGGCACATCGGGGTTGCCCTCACCAATTAAGGCAGCACCATGCACGCTATCTTTGTATTCGTTGAAAATTTCGGAGTGACAGCGCTCACAGGTTTTTGGAATATTGCTGCGGGGTGGGGTGAGAGAATCTACATTATGGGAACCGTGACAATCTGAGCAAACGGCAGCCTCTAAAATTCCAGCTTCCCGGAAGATCTGATGCGCACCGGCCCGGTTGGCCTCCGCAGCACCAGGATGGCAATAGGCACAGGATTGGTTCTGATAAACGGTGTATTCCCGAGCAGTCTGAACTGGAATTTCACGGTGGGGATATCCATCAATATCTCTGTGGCATTGCACACAGGCATAGCCATTCCGTCCATGAATGGATACGGTGTGCATCACCCGATCTACCGAGATATAAATTTCCTCTCCGGAGGGGAGGGTGGTTGTCAGACCGGGCACATCGTGACATTCAAGGCAAGTTTCATCTGCAATGCCTGGTTCAGCCTCGTGAGAAGCCAGTGGTTGGGCAGCGGCTGAGCCAATAAAGCTAAAGCAGACCGCGGCGGCAATCAGGGCTCCAATACACAGTTGTGAGAGTAGTTTTACTTTCAAATTCGCCTCCTCACATCCTTCTTAATATTTCTGTTTCTTATCGTTCTAGTCATTTGTTATTTTTATTACTTTTAGATCGCCGTAGAGTATAGCATAAGGGTTTAGCTTATGGCATTTGATAACCTTAGAGATTCCTATCATCAGGGCTAATAGTTTTGTTAGGAATCAAGCAAAGTGTCATTGGCGAAATTGATTTCAACAAAAATGGGACGGAGAATTCCCGCCCCATTTTTGTTGATTCTGAGTTTTAAGGGGTTGGCGTTTCTTCTACAACGGGTCGAGCGTGATAGTCAACGGCTTTGTTGATCAACTCTTCATCAGTTTTGACGCTTGCTGAACCATTTTCACTATGGCAGTGGCGGCAGGCAAAATCCAGCGAAATCTGGGAGAGGGCGGTGGTGCCATCTTCGCTAAACTGACCGATCTGATAGGGATCAATCGCCATCAAGTGTGTGCGGATATCGCCAGTGAAGGTGTCAGCGTTGCTTGTAGCGCTCATGGTAACGCGCGGCATGTGGCAATCGATGCAATCGGCCACCAGGGGGTGCACGAACGAATCTTGGAATTTTGCTTCTTGGAAGTGGCAGTTCTCACACTGTGTGCGGGTTGTTTGCACTGCTGAATCTGCTTCCTGGGCCTTGCGAAGTTGAACAACGCCGGTGTGGGGATCATGGCAGGTGACACAGTTAATCACCAGATGTTTGCTCTGGAAGAGCTCTTCATATTGCTCGTGGTGTTGGATAAAGCCGTTCTCAGCATTAACTTCTTCCGAAGTATCGCGGGTGTGGCAGGAACCGCAGAATGTAGAATCACGCTCGATTTTCATGGCGAAGCCGCGCGGGTTGGTCATGTGCAAACTGCCAGGGCCGTGGCATTCTTCACATTGGACGCCTTCCTCACTCCAGGTTCCCGCGATTCCGGCAAGTTCATTCTTGGCTGTGGGGTTAAATCCGGTGGTATGGCAGGAGCCGCAATCAAAAGATACATTCTCTTCCCCCGAGTGATAGGTGGCCCAGCCGCCTTCGGAGCCGGTTACAGGATTTGGAAAATTATACTGGTTTAGGAATTCGGCATCGATTCCACCTTTGGGATTGGTGATCATGTACCCGTCCAGGCCGACCAAACGGTATTTCCAGTTGTAGCCGCCGATCACGTACAAAATGTCATCCCAAGTGTAGCCTTCGGGGAGTTCACTCACTACGCTGAAGGGGAACTCTGGGGCCTGACCACTGGTCACTTCGCTGAGACTGTGCGAGTGCCCCGACATGTTAAAAACTGCGGCAATATCGCTGTGGCAGCCGGCACAAACTTGAGCGCCTACATAATCAGCAGGCACAGCACTGACTTCAGCGGCTTCTCCTGGAGGCCCTTGCGGCCCTTCGGGCCCAACCGGCCCAAATGGCCCCTGGGGACCTTCGGGGCCAGCCGGCCCGGCGGGTCCGGGAACACCTTGCTCCCCAGTAGATCCGGTACAGGCGCTTAACAGTAGCCCTAAGATCAGCAGCGCGCCAAATATCCATAAGATTTTTTTGTTCATCATCATTCTCCTCAAGAAAGTTTTACCTGAAAAATTTACCCGAGATAGAGTTGGCAAGGATACCCGTGGGGGTGTTTTGCGTACTTCGCACGCAAAACACCCCCACATATATCGGTTATCACGGAGATTCCCAAAGAATCGAAAGTTATTAATTATTTCTTAATAATGGTAAGAATTATAGCCTATTCATCCCAATGTGCTGAGTTGTAAATTACATAAGCGTAATGTGATCTTAGTCACATGCATTACAACGCTGTTGAGATTTTTCTGGAATGGATGGGTGGCATGAAAGTTTATGCTTGAATGCCTGAATAATAAGTATTCGGTATATTTTGGGGTCAGTATCATATATTTTTCTTATTGAAGCTGATAAGTAAACCCGATAGGTAAGTATTACCTTTGTCACTGTGAGAAAGGTTGCTAATTCAATAGAATAATTAGTGAAAATATGAACAAGTGTATCTTTTCGGATCGCGCCCGTTCATCAAAAATGGTGTTTCAGGAAGTTTTTATGAGAAGAATGAAAAATTTGATTTTTGCGATAGCCTTATTAGCCTTGATGGGTCTATCTAGTTGTGCCGGTCAACCCACCCCCACAGCCGCATTGCCCACCCCCACGGAGTATGCTTATCCGGCCCCGATGAATGATCCGGGGGAAGTCGCTGCCAGGCTGACTGAGATGCCGGAAGCAGCCGCGGCCACGCCGACTCAACCATCAGTTCCCGAACCGACCGAGGAAGTGGTTGCTGAACCTCAGGTGGATAACTGCCTCGAGTGCCATACTAACCAACAAATGCTGATCGATACGGCTGATCCGGTTGCCGAAGTGGTCAGTGAAAATGAAGGCCAGGGTTGAGGGGGTTCTGTGGCTCCGTTGGAGCCTTGGGAAAAAGTCTTAGTTGATGGCGAAACCTTTCCGATTACTGCCCACGGAACGCTGGGTTGCATCAACTGCCACCTGGGTGAGAACAATGCAGATAAAGCCGTTGCTCACGAAGGCATTAACGCCCGACCTAGTAATGATCCCGGAAGCGTTTGTGCCTCCTGCCATCCCGATGTTTCGGAAATGTACCCCAACAGCTTGCACGCTGCTCAAACCGGTTATTGGACCGCCATCGACGCGCGCAACACCCCCGCAGATCACCCCGCTCTGGAAGAAATGTTCGGCAACCACTGCGAAAGCTGCCACACCACTTGTGGCGATTGTCATGTTAGCCAGCCGGCCTCAGTGGGTGGCGGTTTGATCGAAGGGCATGTTTTCAAAGCGACACCCTCGCTCACTCGCAACTGCACGGCCTGTCACGGCAGCCGCGTAGGTAATGAATATATGGGCAAAAATGAAGGTGTGCTGGCCGATGTGCACTTCCGCCAGGGACGCATGAAATGCACGGATTGCCACACCGCGGCTGAGATGCACGGTGATTACGCCAGCCTGGGCTTGAGCACTGATACCCCGGCAGATCGCTACGATGGCGGGCAAGCCCCAATTTGCACCCAATGCCACGAAAGCGTGGTGGCCGGTGCTGATGGTGTGCAGATGCACCAAATGCACGGCGAAACCCTCTCTTGCCAGGTGTGCCACTCGGTTTCCTACAGTAGTTGCGATGGCTGCCATGTGCAGCTCAGTGAAGAAACCGGTAACCCCTATTTCAGCACCGAAGGCACGTATGCCACCTTCTTAATCGGCCTCAACCCCCTGCAGAGTGAGGATCGCCCTTATAAATACGTGCCCGTGCGCCATATCCCGGTTGATCCTACCAGCTATTCGTTCTATACCGGCGCAGATATGGCAAATTTCGCAACGCTGCCCACCTGGGCTTATGCCACCCCGCACAACATCCAGCGGAATACCCCGCAAAACGAATCCTGTGAATCCTGCCACGGAAACGCGGCAATCTTCCTGACCGCTGATAAAGTTCAAGAGAGCGAGCTGTCTGCCAATCTGAGTGTCATTGTCGAGCAGGCTCCCTTGCCCATCGAGCAATTGATGAAGCCCCAACCTGCCGATCATACCTACACCAGCGCCATGTGCCTGACCTGTCACACCAGCGGGAACGCGGAAATCCCGCAAATCCCTGAAAGTCATAGTACTTACAACCCGGAAAATTGTTCAACTTGCCACGCCGCCCCGTGACAAGATNNAGCATGCTGCTGAGTGCCTGTGGAAGTAAGACCGCCACACCCACAGGGGCTCCCGTTGTCGTTGAGCCTACCGCAGTCCCCACCGCCGTTCCGGAACCCACTGCGGTTCCTACCGAACCCGCAGTGGTCGAGCCTGAAGTCTTGGATTCCGCTTTCTTGGATGCATCCTATGGCGCGATGTTAGCCTCGATGGAAGCCTACAATACCATCTCTGCCGAGAAACTGATGGAAGAGTTGGTCAGCGATAATCCACCCTTCTTGCTGGATGTGCGCACGACGGCTGAAGTCGAAGAGAGCGGCCATATCACCGGCGCGGCTCACATGCCCCTGGAACAACTCACCCAGGCTCTCAATATGCTGCCCGGCGTGGATGATCCCATCGTAATCTATTGTGGCAGCGGCTGGCGCGCTACCATCGCCATGACGGCGTTGCACGGCATGGGCTGGAACAATGTGCGCGCCCTCAAAGCCGCCTTCACCGATTGGGTTGCCGCGGGCAATCCCGTCACCGCAGGTGTTCCCGGACCCTTTGCTGCAAATATGATGGCCTATCCCCAGCCCATGCTTGACACCTTCGATGCCATGCTGGCGATCTACGGTGTCAAGCCCTTTGGCGTGATCGATGCCGAAACCTTCAACACCGCCCTGGTTGAAAGCCCCGACATGATTGTGATCGACGTGCGCACCGCCGCCGAAGTTGAAGAAAAAGGCACCATCGATACCGGCGATGTGGAATTGCTCACCATCCCGCTACAAGATTTCATCACCCAGCAAGCCATGTGGCCTGCCGATCTGAACGCTCAAATTACGGTTTATTGTGGTTCTGGTCACCGCTCTACGATGGCATTGACCATCTTGGGCAGCTACGGCTACACCAACGTTACCAGCCTCAAGGGTGGTTACGGCGCTTGGGTTGAGGGCGGATACCCCACGGTGGGCGGAGTTCCTGCGGTTTCGCCGATCAACCTTAATTTCCAGGCTATGCTGGAAACCATGGTGGGCTACAACACCATCAAAGCCGATGGCCTGATGGAAGAACTGGTCGGTGATAATCCGCCGTTTTTGCTGGATGTACGCACCACCGCCGAAATTGAAGAGCAGGGTCACATCACCGGCGCGGCGCACATGCCCCTGGAGAACCTGACCGCGGCCCTCAACATGATCCCCGATTATGACACGCCAATCGTAACCTATTGCGGCAGCGGCTGGCGGGCTACCATTGCGATGACCTCGCTGGCTGGCATGGGCTACACCAATGTGCGCGCTCTCAAAACCCCCTTCGCCGATTGGGTCGCGGCCGGAAACCCGGTGACCCCTGGATTGCCCGCTCCCTTCCCGGCCAATGCCATGGAATATCCGCATGAAATCACGGATCCCTTCAATGCTTCCTTGGCCATTTATGGTGTCAAACCCTTTGGTGTCATTGAGGCTGAAGCCTTCAACACCGCCCTGGTTGAAAATCCTGATTTGATCGTAATCGATGTGCGTACCGCCGAAGAAGTGGCCGATCAAGGCTATATCGCGGCCGCTAATTGGGTGAATATCCCCCTGCAAGAGTTCGTTGCCCAGAAAGATTTGTGGCCCGCTACGGATGCTACGGTTGTGATTTACTGCGGCTCCGGCCACCGCTCCACGATGGCGCTGGCGATCTTGGGTGCCAACGGGTATGCCAACGTCAGCAGCCTGAAAGGTGGCTTCGGTGGTTGGGTAGCAGCCGGATACCCGGTTGCGGGTGCCAAAGCAGCCTTCGCCGCTAACTTCCAGATTATGCTGGATACCATGGAAGCCTACAACACTATGGATGCCGCGACCTTGATGGAATTGATGGTTGCTGATGAGCCGCCCTTCCTGCTGGATGTGCGTACCGCCGCCGAAGTGGAAGAACAAGGCCATATTGAAGGGGCTGTCAACATCCCCTTGGATCAACTGGCCCAGAATTTGAGTGCCTTGCCCGAATTCGATACCCCAATTGTGGCTTACTGTGGCAGCGGCTGGCGAGCGACGATTGCCATGACCGCCCTGCACGGCATGGGCTGGACGGATGTCAAAGCCCTCAAAGTTGCCTTTGCCGATTGGGTTGCCGCGGGAAACCCGGTTACCGCTGGGCTGCCTGAAGCCTCCATGGTTGAGAACACCACCGAGTTCGATGCCGATATGGTCGCCGCTTTGGATGCCATGCTGCAAATCTACGGTGTCAAGCCTTTTGGCGTAATCGAGGCCGAAACCCTAAACACCGCCCTGGTTGAGAAACCGGATATGGTGGTGATGGATGTGCGCACCCCCGAAGAACTGGCCGAAAAAGGCGTAGTTGATACCGGCGATGTTGAACTGGTTGCCATCCCGCTGCAAGAGATCATCGCTCAGATGAGCGAATGGCCCGCCGCGGATGCGGAAATCATCATCTATTGTGGTTCCGGTCACCGTTCCACGATGGCGCTGACCATTATGGGGATCCTCGGTTACGATACCCTCAGCAGCCTCAAGGGTGGCTTTGGTGCCTGGGTTGATGCCGGATACCCGGTGATGGAATACGCGGTTCCCTAAAAATTAGAATATACTTATGCTCAACAGGCCCTCCTGAAGCCGGGAGGGCCTGTTTTGTTGTGACAGAAATCACATTTCGCGAGGATGTTTGGCCTCTCTAAGGCAATTTTCCCAGCATTCTCAGGTTTCGTTAATCAAATTGTGACACAATCAACATGCGCTTTTATCATTCTGCGCGACTGATCCATTCGATTACGGTATAATCGGCCCGAAAAATTTTATAAGTAAATGGAGAGAGATATGGAAGATTTGCAAGAAGCCCAGTCTGGTTCGGGTGGGCGAACAAAGTTTATCGTCGGTGGTTTGCTGATTGTGGCAGCCATTGTTTACTTGATCTATTCATCCACCGCGGCGAGTGCCCAATATTTCCTCACAGTAGATGAGGTGGCGATGAAAGGCGCAGAAGTCTCCGGTCGTGATTTGCGCGTTTCCGGNNCGAAGCCCAGGCCATTATGACCGGACACCTGGGTGAAGATGGCGTTTTCTATGCGGATGAGCTTTTACTCAAATGCCCCACAAAATACGAAGAAGCGCTTCCTGACCAGAGCGAGGGATAACGCTTTACCAATTGATTTTATAAAGAATGAGAAATGAGTAATGTAACGAAGTAATCTCGTTACGCGTTACTCATTTCTTTTTGTCGGAGTCTGCTATGATCGCAAACCTTGGATATGGCGCTTTAATCATCACTTTTTTGGTCGCCCTCTATGGCATTGGCGCGGCCCTGTTGGGTTTATGGAAGAGCAAACCGGCCTGGATTGATAGTGCCCGCAATGCTACGCTGCTGACTTTTCCGCTGATGGCGCTCACCGCGCTCAGCATCATCTATTTGCTGGTCGCCAACCATTTTGAAGTGGAGTATGTTGCTAGCGTCACCAGCCTTTCGATGCCCGCTTACCTCAAAGTGACCGCTTTATGGGGCGGCCAGGCCGGATCGCTGATTTTCTGGTCATTGCTGATGTCAGCTTTTGCCTCAGCCGTCATGCTGCGCAAATGGGATCGTGACCGCGAATTTTTGCCCTGGGTGACCGTGATTACACTGGTGACCCTGGCATTTTTCTTGATGCTCTCGATCTTTGTGGAGAATCCGTTCACCCGCTTGTGGCAAACCCCCGCCGGGCAAATCGTGGAAAAGATGTTTGCTCCAGCTAATTCGGTTTTGTTCACGCCCCGGGATGGTCAGGGCCTTAATCCCCTGCTGCGGCACCCTGGTATGGTGATTCACCCCCCCATGCTCTACTTGGGATTTGTCTCTTTCGTGATCCCCTACGCTTTCGCCATGGCCGCTCTTATCACCGGCCGCACCGATGACCGCTGGATCCGCCTGACCCGCCGCTGGACGCTGTGGGCCTGGCTGTTCCTTTCTCTCGGCTTGGTGCTGGGCGGACGTTGGGCTTACGATGTGCTCGGCTGGGGCGGTTACTGGGGCTGGGATCCGGTCGAAATCGCGGCCTTCATGCCCTGGCTCACTGGCACGGCCTTTTTGCACTCCGTGATGATTCAAGAGAAGCGCGGCATGTTCAAACAATGGAATATGCTGCTGATCATCCTGACTTACGACTTGGTGATCTTTGGTACCTTCCTGACCCGCTCAGGCGTGCTTTCCTCGGTGCATGCTTTTGCGCAGAGCGCTATCGGGCCGCTGTTCTTTACATTTATCGGAATCACTTTCGCGGTCTCGTTGAGTTTCTTGCTGAAACATTGGAATGCCCTCAAAGCGGAGACTCAACTTAATTCTATGCTATCCCGTGAGGCCCTCTTCTTGCTAAATAATTTGCTCTTTATGGGCATTTTGGTGGTTTGCTTCTGGGGTGTGATCTTCCCGCTGATTTCTGAGCTGTTCACTGGCCAAAAAGTGACCGTCGGTCCGCCTTTTTATGAGCGCGCCAACGCTCCCCTGATGGCGGGTTTGCTGCTACTGATGGCTGTGGCCCCGCTTTCGAGTTGGGGTATCGCCTCCGTGAAAACCCTGCGCCGTTTGATTTGGCGCCCGGCAGTGGTGGCAGTGTTGGTTTTCATCGCTGCGTTGGTGATGGGCATTCGCAACCCCTTTGCTTTGTTTGGGATTTTCCTGGCCTCGCTGGTTTTCTCGGTGACGGTTTACGAGTATGCCCGCGGTGTGGCGGCGCGTGCCAAACGCGATGGTGAAGGCTGGCTGAAAGCTTTTACGGTGCTCACCGCCCGCAATCGCCGCCGTTATGGCGGTTACATTATCCACATTGGCGTGGTGATGATGGCGTTGGGGATCATTGGCATCGAAATGTTCCAGACCGAAACCCAGGGCACTATTCCCCAAGGTGGGCAGCTCGAATTGGGCGCTTATACCCTCACCTATGATTCGCTGGCGGTTTTTGATGGTCCCGATGGCCGCAATGTGGCCCGTGCTGTGGTCAGCATCGACAAAAACGGCAAACCCCTGGGGCAGCTTTATCCCCGCATCGACTACTACACCGATTCGCAGCAACCCATGACTATCCCCGGCCAACGCAGCACTTTAAAAGATGACCTGTACGTGCTGTTGGTCGACTGGCAGCCCGTTTCGAATGTTGGCGCGACCTTCAAGGTGTACCATAACCCGCTGGTCAACTGGCTGTGGATTGGATGCCTGGTCTTCATCCTGGGCATGTTCTTCACTGCCTGGCCAGACAAAGACCCCGCTAACAAACCTGTCCGCGTGAACAAACGCGCCCCACAGACCAGTGCTGCGGATTAAGAACAATTGGAACGTAAAACGTTTAACGTTCTAACGCTTTTGGAGCGACCATGAAACGAACCTTTTCGATAATACTTCTCATCATCGTTCTTGCCGGACTGGGAACTGCCACCGTTTTCGCGCAGGGTTCCGCCCCCACCGATGACGATGTCAACGCCATTGCCAAGCAGCTTTACTGCCCGGTGTGCGAAAACACCCCGTTGGATGTGTGCCCCACCGAGGCCTGCCGCCAGTGGCGCGAACTGATCCGCGAGATGCTGGCCGAAGGCAAGAGTGAGCAGGAAATCAAAGACTATTTTGTGCTGAATTACGGCGCGCGCGTGCTTTCCGAGCCGCCCCGCACTGGATTCAACTGGCTGGTGTACGTCATCCCGCCCATCGCAATCGTAGCAGGTGTCTTTGTCTTGTTTCGCACCATGCGGAACTGGACGAAAACCTCGAAAACGGAAGCCCCCTTCGGGGATGAAACAGCTATGGATGAGGAAGATGCGGATGAACCGTCCGCAGAAGATGACTATATCGCCCGTCTCGAAGAAGACTTGAAGAAACGAAAATAACC
>DOTA01000024.1 GCA_003513015.1 Chloroflexota bacterium | reverse complement strand
CCAAGCGCCTCCCCAGATAGCTGGTCCCACACCCGAACCCTGGGATGGTGCCAGCCGCGTCAACATCCTGGTGATGGGTCTGGATTATAACGATTGGCGCGAAGGCGAAGGCCCGCCACGAACCGACACCATGATTTTGTTCACCATTGACCCGGTGAAGATGACCGCCGGGATGCTTTCGATCCCGCGCGATCTATGGGTGAGCGTGCCCGGATACGGTTATTACAAAATCAATCAGGCTTACCAGTTGGGCGAGATCAACAAGCTGCCCGGCGGCGGCCCTGAATTGGCGATGAAAACCGTCGAACATCTGCTTGGAACCCCCATCCAATATTACGCCCAGGTCGATTTCGAGGCCTTTGTGCGTTTCATTGACGAAATTGGCGGCGTCAAGGTCGATGTGCCCGACCAAAAAATCAAAATCGACTTGATGAATGATGACCGCGGTGAGTTCAGGTTAAAACCAGGGGTGCAAACCATGTCGGGTGAATATGCCCTGGCCTATGCGCGCGCCCGCCACACCGAGGGCGGTGATTTCGACCGCGCTCAGCGCCAGCAGCAGGTTATTTTTGGCATCCGCAACCAAATTTTGCGCTTCGACCTGATCCCCACCTTCATTCAAAAAGCCCCGGTGCTCTACTCCGAGCTTTCCAGCGGTGTCAGCACCAATATGTCCTTTGATGAAGCCTTCCAGCTAGCCTGGCTTGCCAGCAAAATTCCGTTGGATGACATCAAAAAAGGCATCATCGGCGCAGAACAAGTCAATTTTGGCAAATCACCCGATGGTTTGGATATCCTCAAACCACTGTCGGACAAAATTCGATTGCTGCGCGACGAAATCTTCGGCATCACATCTGAATCATCCAGCCCTGTGGCTGCTTCCGGTAAAGATAAAGTGGAACTCATGGCCGAAGAGGCCGCCAAACTATCCCTGCTGAACGGCACCCTCATCCCTGGCTTGGCGGGCCGCACCCAGGAATATCTACAAGGCTTGGGCGCCAATGTTGTCTTCACCGGCGATGCCGAAAGTAAACCCCAAACCTATACCTCCATCTACGATTACACCGGCAATCCCTACACCGTCCAATACTTTGTTGAATTGATGAACATCTCAGAATACCGGATTTTCTTCAAATACAATCCCGAAAGCGAAGTGGATGTTGCCATCATTTTGGGTGATGATTGGGCCGGAAACAACCCCATGCCTTAATCAACCACCGGGCGGAGAAAATTTGCCCGGTTCTTAATGTTACTGTTATTTATGAGCTATCTCCCACCCCCTCCGCCCATCCGCAAACCGGTTTTACCCAAATGGTTTGCTGGCGTCTTAATCGCCGGATTTTTGATCGCGGCCGTGCTAACCGCTTACCTGGCGTTTATGGTTGTGCGAGATGCGGTCTACGAACTAAGAAATAATCCGGAAGGGCCTGCTATTGCAGAAGGGGAAAGCGCGCCCCTCACCCTGGAAGACATCAATCAATTCATCAACATCGATTCCCCCCTCCAGGCGGCCGATGGCCCCGCGCCCGCAGCTTGGGATGGGCAAAGCCGCGTGAATGTGCTGCTCATTGGCGTCGATCACCGCGGCTGGCTGGACGATCAAGGCCCCCCCCTGGCCGATACGCTGATCCTGGCAACCTACGATCCCCCTACCCAAAGCGTGGCTATGCTCTCGATCCCGCGCGATCTGTGGGTTGACCTCCCCGGGTTGGGTTACCACAAAATCAACCAAAGCTACCAGTTGGGAGAAGCCACCCAATATCCTGGCGGTGGTGCAGCGCTGGCCATGCAGAGCGTGGAACAGCTTCTCGCGGTACCCATTGATTTTTACGCTTTGGTGGATTTCGAAGCCTTCATCCGCCTGATCGATGAAATTGGCGGCGTCAAAATCAACGTGCCCGAAACCATCGTGGTTGACCCGCTGGGCGATAACAACACCAAAGTTCTGCAACCCGGCGTGCAAACCCTGCCCGGTGATGTGGCCCTGGCTTACGCTCGCAATCGAGACACCGCCGGCTCCGATTTTGACCGCGCCCAACGCCAGCAGCAAGTCATCATGGGCGTGCGTGAGCGCATTATAAGTTTCCAAATCTTGCCCACTTTGATCGCCAAAGCCCCGGTCTTGTACAACGAATTAAGCGAGCGCGTCAACACCAACCTCAACATCCGGCAGATTTTCAATCTGGCCTGGGATCTTCAACAAATCCCCGAGGAGCGCGTGCGCCGCTTCATCATCGGCCCCGAACAGGTGATCAATACCTATTCCTACGATGGGTTGGCGATTTTGCAGCCCATCCCCGATGCCCTGTTGATTCTACGGGATGAAGTCTTTTCCACCGCGCCGCCTGCCCGTCCCACTGAAATTTCCGATCTCAGCCTCGAAGAATTAGTCCAGGCTGAGGCCGCCTCCATCTCGCTGCGCAACGGCACCCTCACCGTAGGGCTGGCCGCCCGCACGGATGATTATGTGCGCTGGCTGGGTATCGAACCCGCTGAAGTCAGCAATGCCGACGAGCTTTACCCCCAAACCACCATTTATGATTACAGCGGCAAGCCTAACACAGTGGAGTATCTAGCGCAGCTTTTCAATGTGGTGCCCGGCCGTCGCTACCTCAGCTACGACCCCAACAGCCAATACGATATCGTCATCATCTTGGGGGAAGATTGGGCCGCGAACAACGATCTGCCGTGATTCGTGCCAAGTAATTCAGTGTCCGGTGCCAGGTGGGGTAGAATACAAAAGAACCTGAAACTTGACACTTGATACCTGATACGCATGGATACCCTCTCCGGCTCGCTCGAACGCCTGACCTACTACAACCCTGAAAACGGCTACACCGTCTTGCGCTTGCGCCCCGACCGCGCCCGCGGCATCCCTGGTTTAAGCCGCGATGGGCTGGCCACCGTGGTCGGCAACCTACCCGAACTCAACGCCGGGGAGCATCTCACCCTCCAANNAAGGGCGCTGGATCAACCACCCCACCCACGGCCAGCAATTCAATGTCGAAATCTGCGAGCAAACCTTGCCTGCCACCGTGGCGGGCATCCGGCGGTATTTGGGTTCCGGGCTGGTCAAGGGGGTTGGGCCACGCCTGGCCGAGCGTATCGTGGCCCATTTTGGGCCGGAAACCCTCGAAATCATCGACGAACACCCCGAGCGTCTGCGCGAAGT
>DOTA01000374.1 GCA_003513015.1 Chloroflexota bacterium | reverse complement strand
GGGAGAGGGCCGGGGTGAGGGGCCTGTTCCCTGGCCGCATAAAACGGCAGCAAATGCTGATCCAACCGCCCGGGGCAAAACGCATCCCAGGTGTTGAGTTCGGTGGTCACGCCCAGGTGGACGAACCAGTAATATTGCAGCGCCTCCCAAAAATCCCGCGGGGCCTGGGCCGGGATGTGGGTGCAGACCTCCGCGATATGCAGTAATTCCGCTTTACGTTGGGCATCAGTTTCGGCTTCAGCCAGCGCTTTGGCTGCCTCAGCATGCCGCTCCCCAAAGCGGATCAACGCGCCCGCGGCGATGCGCATGGCCTTGAGTTCTTCCTGTTTCTCGTAGGCTGCGGGGTCGTGCAGGTAATCGAGCTTTGCCAAACTGGCGTCAATCTCCGCCTGAAAATCGAGCATCCCTTTGTGGTAAATTTTGTCATCCAGCACGGTGTGGCCGGGAGCGCGCTGCTCCATNNACCTTGAAGGAGGTCAGCGGGCGGCTATTGAGAATATCCAAATCTTCGAGGGTGTGACAGCACAGCTCCGGGAACATCGGCGCCATCTTAGGGGCCGGGCCTTTCTCCCCTACAATCAACTCGCCCTCGTTGATGCAGATGGTTTTGTACTCCAACAAATACTGAAACGAAAGCGCCCGCCGTACCGGGGTCGAGACCGGCCCTAAATCCTGCTGGTAGAAGGCCGTCATCAACTCGGCGCGCTCGCTGGAGAGCGACTCAACGGCTTCGAGGGATTGATAGCGTAACTTTTTGACACGTTCGGACATAGACATAGGGTTCCTCCGATTTTTTTAACGCGAATTACGCGAATACACGAATGGCGCGAATAAATTTAAAAACATTCGCGATATTCGCCTATTCGTGCTATTCGCGTTAAATTTTCCATGATCAGTCATTTAACTTATTTTTACTTGCAAGCCAAAATCTTTAAAATACCTCGCAGCCGATTGCATTTCGGCTTCTGTGGGCGGGATGGTTTCCGGCAGGGGATATTCTCGCCCGAGAGCTTCATACTTGGCCGCGGCGATGTCGTGATAGCCCATCAACTCGATCCCGGTGATGTTGGGCAGCCTGGCGATAAATTCCGCGGATTGCCACAGGTTCTTCGCATCATCATTGATGCCCGGGATCAATGGAATCCGAATCGCGATCTGCTCACCGCTCTCCGCTAACCGCACCAGGTTGCTCAAAATCAGGCGGTTCGAAACGCCCGTGTATTTCCGGTGGCGGGCATCGTCCATCAATTTTAAATCATACAGGAACAAATTGACATCCCCGCGTAAACGATCAATGGTTTCCCAAGCCGCCAGCCCCGTGGTGTCTACCACGGTGTGAATCTCCCGCGTGCGGCATTCCTTCAAAAGTGCGGCCAAAAATTGGGGTTGCAATAGCGGCTCGCCACCTGAAAAAGTCACGCCCCCGCCCGATTGATCGTAAAAGGGCACATCGCGCTCGATTTCGGCCAGCACCGCGGCCACCGTCACTTCGCGCCCGGAGACTTCGCGCGCCCCGTGGTAGCAAACTTCGGCGCATTCGCCGCAAACATCGCATTTGGTACGGTCGGTGGTGGCAACACCATTGATGGATATCCCGTTTTGGGGACAGGTTTCCACGCAAGTTCCGCACAGTGCGCAGCGGTTGGCGCGGTAGAGTAACACCGGGTGGCGCGGTTGGCTCTCCGGGTTGTGGCACCACCAACACGAGAGCGGGCAGCCCTGAAAAAACACTGTGGTGCGGATGCCCGGCCCATCGTGGATGGCGTATTTTTTGATGTCGAAAATTGTTCCGGTGATCAATATGATCTTCTTTAGTTAGTTTCACTATGAAGGCACGAAGACACAAAGATTTCTTCGTGCTGCTTCGAGCCTTTGAGTCTTGGTGTTAAAAATGGATGTGGGCTTACTATAAATCGCGGCGAGGGCATTGTCAATACAGATAATCCCAAAATAGGGTAAGATTTCTCCGCTTTCGCGGTAGAATCTGACCGGAGGCATTGCAAGATGACAGACAAAAAAGTTCTTTTATCGGTTTTGGCCCACCCTGATGATGAATCCTTTGGCATGGGTGGAACCTTGGCTTATTACGCAGACCAGGGCGTGGAGGTCTACCTGATTTGTGCCACGCGCGGCGAGGTGGGTGAGGTGGCTCCCGAATATCTAAAAAGCTACCATTCTATTGGTGAATTGCGAGAGGCGGAGTTGCGCTGCGCTTCGGCGCATTTGGGACTGGCAGGCATCCATTTTATGGATTACCGCGATTCCGGGATGACCGGCTCGGCGGAGAACGAGCATCCCGAGGCGCTGATCAATGCTCCCCTGGATGAACTTGCCCACAAAGTTGCCTCTTTGATCCGGGAGATCAAGCCCCAGGTGGTGTTGACTTTCGACCCCATTGGCGGCTACCGGCACCCGGATCACATCCACATCCAAAGGGCAACGGTTAAGGCGTTCGAACTTGCGGGTGACGCGAATTTCGAGGATGGCCTGCCACCCTTTGGCCCCGCGAAGCTGTACTTCCACACCATTTCGCGGCGCTTCCTGCGAGTGGCCGTCCGCCTGATCAAATTAACCGGCAAAGATCCCACCAAATGGGGCCAAAATCAGGATATTGACTTGACCACGCTGGCCGTCGAAGACTTCCCTGTCAATGCCAAAATCAAATATCCTAAAGTGGCTAAGCAGAAAGCCGCGGCTTCAGCTTGCCATGCCAGCCAGGGAGGCGGCGGCTTGGCAAAAGGCCCGCTGGCCTGGATCATGCGGTTGTTCGCAGGCAGCGCTGCCGATACCTTTATGCAGGCCTACCCGAAACCAAAAAATGACCGGGTTGTTNNTGCGGGCGCTGAAGATGGCTTTACGGGGATCGAAGTGCTCAAATTCACTGGTTTCGACCTCGATGACCTCAGCACCGCTGCCCTCGTTGACCACGATTACGGCTTTGCCTTCCGCTTTGGCAGTTTCAATTTGTGCGGCAATTTCGGGGTCCAGCTGGGCGGTGGCAGCCTCGATGATTTCATCATCCCAATAAGTGGGGGTGAGTTCTACCTTGGTGAACCCAGCGGCTTCGATGGCCGCGATGTAATCTTTCACATCCATAGCCCCGGCCACGCAACCCGCCCAGGCGCTCAAATTGTTTTTGATGGATTGCGGCAGCGGCCCATCGGTGACGATATCGCTGACGGCCAGTTTGCCGCCGGGTTTGAGTGCCCGGAAGGCTTCGTGGAACACCTGATGTTTATCGGGACTGAGGTTGATTACGCAGTTGGAAACGATCACATCGACGGTGTTGTCGGCCACGGGCAGGTGCTCGATCTCGCCCAGGCGAAATTCCACATTTTCGGCACCCAATTGAGCTTTGTTGGCGCGGGCGCGCTCGATCATGGAAGCGGTCATATCCACGCCGATGACCTTGCCGGTCGGCCCAACTTTTTTAGCGGCCAAAAAGCAATCAATGCCGCC
>DOTA01000301.1 GCA_003513015.1 Chloroflexota bacterium | reverse complement strand
GAGGGCGCAGGCGCGCTCGAAGAATTGCCGCCGCACCTCGACTTCGTCACTGCCCGCACGGAGTTCTACACCGAGCCGACGGTCCTGCCCACCGTGCAGCAGAGCAGCATCAAGCTCGACCTGCACCGCCGCGACTTCACCATCAACACCCTGGCGGTGCGCCTCGACGGGCGTCATTTTGGCGATCTGCACGATTATTGGGGCGGCTACAACGATCTGCGCCAGGGGCTGGTGCGCGTGCTGCACTCGCTCTCCTTCATCGATGATCCCACACGTATCTTGCGCGCCGTGCGCTACGAACAGCGTTACAACTTCAGCTTGGGCAAACGCACCGAGGAACTCTTGCTCGAAGCCCGTCCGCTCATCGAGCGCATCTCCGGCGACCGTGTGCGGCACGAAATCGACAATATTTTGGCAGAAGAAAATGCCACCCAAATGCTTGACCGGCTGAATGATTTGGGCGTTTTAAAAATTATCCATCCAGATTTGAAGTGGGATGCTTGGATCAGAGATCATCTCGACGATCTGGAATTACCCTCCCCGGAATGGAAACTTACACCGGAATTGAAGGGGTTACCGTTATATCGAGTTTTAGATTACACCTTTTGGCTGATGCGCCTGCCCGCGGCCCGCTCCCGAAAAGTAGCCAAACGCCTGCGAGTTACCCGCACCATCGCCGAAACCGTGCAAAACGCCTGCGAATTATGGCAAAGCCTGCCCGTGTTGGAAGGCCTCCCACCCAGTGAAATCGTTGCCCAACTCGATAAAGTCACCCCGGCTGCAATCTACGCGGTTTACTGCGCCAGCGAAAATCAAACTTTGCGTGAGAATATTCTCAAATACATCACGATTTGGCGTTACATTGAACCGCAAACCTCCGGCCACGATCTGCGTGCCCGCGGCTTGCCACCTGGCCCCCACTACAAACAAATCCTGACCCGGTTGCGTCAGGCCTGGCTGGATAAAAAAGTCACATCGGCTGCCGAGGAAACCGCCCTGCTGGATCAACTGATTGCCGCGTTGCCAGAGGATTTATCGCTGTGAAAGCTCATGCTGGTTAACATAGATACACTCACCATTCGCACTATCAAATATGAAGATTTACCCGATCTGGAATGGGATGGAGAATATACCCACTTCCGGCGCTTATATGCCAGCGCCTACCAGAACCAGCAAAAAGGGGATGCAATTTTATGGGTTGCCGAACTCCCTGAGGCCGGGATCATCGGACAGGCTTTTGTGCAATTGGTGGGTTCGCGCCCCGATCTGGCCGATGGGTTCATGCGTGCCTATATTTATTCGGTGCGAGTGCGCACACCCTACCAAAACCTGGGGATTGGCACGCGCATCATGCGCACGGCCGAAGAGAGTCTGATCGAATTGGGGTTTTCGTACGCCACATTGAATGTCAATAAAGATAATCTCGATGCTCGCAGATTGTATGAGCGCCTGGGGTATCTGGTAACGGGTGAGGAGGCAGGCAACTGGTCATATATCGATCACCGAGGGCGGCAGAAATTTGTTCATGAGCCAGCCTGGCGGATGCAGAAGAAGCTGCGTTGACACATTAGGGCGCGAAAATTTTTCGGGGTCAGGAACAACCATAACTGCCAGAAAAAAAGGATCCTCGGCTCTCGATTACGGGATTATCTGCAAAACAGTGATCCTTTTTGGGGGGTCAGAGTTTTTATATAATCTTTAATTTTCAGGTATTGCATCTTGATTCATTCCATGCTAGAATCAGCCTCGCTTGAGGGTGGTAGCACCCCCCATGAAGCAGCGGGGGTAGCACCCCCCAGTGGAGCGGCGGGGGTAGCATTATCGGTGTCGTCGAGAAGTGGGCAGCCCCCACTTTTCTTTTTGCCCCGGCACGATTACCCACCTTGTCGTTAGTATTGTATGGAGAATAGAAAGTATGAAGAACGAATTTACCCTGGCTTTTAACGAAGTTTTGGAAGAAAAAGGCTTGCCACGTGAAGTGGTGTTGGGGGCGCTCGAAGCAGCGATGGTTTCAGCTTATCGCCGGTCGGTGAATGCTTCCAATGCGCAGCATGTTGAAGCCAAGATTGACCCTGTGACCGGCCAAGTTACCGTATTCGCTGAAAAAGAGGTGGTTGACGAGGTGCAAGATGAACGCACCGAAGTGATCCTGGCAGAAGCCCGGGTGGTTGATCCCCAAGCGGAGTATGGCGATATGGTGGTTGTGGAAAGCACACCCGATGATTTTGGGCGCGTAGCAGCCCAAACAGCCCGTCAGGTGATCCAACAACGCATTCGGGAAGCCGAGCGCGAGGCGCAATTTAATTATTACATCAAGCAAGTTGGTGAGATAGTCAACGGCGTGGTTCAGGCTGTGAATCCCCAGGGTGTGACCTTGGGATTGGAAATGAAAGCCGAGGGTTTGATGCCCCGTTCACAGCAATTGCCACGCGAACATTTCCGGGTACACGACCGGGTGCGCGCCCTATTGATGGAAATCAAGACCGGCAACCGCGGGCCGCAGATTATTCTCTCGCGGGCCCACCGAGATTTTTTGCGCCGCTTGCTCGAAAACGAAGTGCCTGAAATTTATCATGGCATGGTGGAATTGCGCTCAATTTCGCGCGAGCCAGGTCATCGTTCAAAGGTAGCCGTGGCAGCCTTGCAACCGGGAGTCGATCCGGTGGGCGCCTGTGTAGGTATCCGGGGTGTGCGCATCCAGGCAAT
>DOTA01000280.1 GCA_003513015.1 Chloroflexota bacterium | reverse complement strand
GGCGCGGAATCCGCTTTGGGTGAGTGAATCCGCCAAATTTGCGGCGGCTTTGCCATCCAAATCGGCGATTAGCACCGCGGCCCCGGCTTCGGCCAGGGTGCGGCTGAATTCAGTTCCCAGCAATCCCGCGCCGCCAGTGACGACGGCGACGCGGCCGGTAAGATCAAAAAGTTGGGGGAGAGGGGGCATTGAGAGATAGGATTGCCAGTCCTTGCGGACTGGCAATCCTGTTAAGCTAATTTAACCGATGAAACCCTGCGCTTGCAGGTAGCCGATGATGGCGCGGGCGTTTTCTTCGGGGGTNNTCGTCGATGCCGGTGAAGCCTTTGATTTCGCCGCGGCGGGCCATCGCGTAGAGGCCTTTGATGTCGCGTTGTTCGCAGACTTCGAGAGGCGTGTTAACGAAGATTTCGACAAAACGGTCGTCGCCGGCCATTTTGCGGGCTTCGTTGCGGGTCGCGCGGTAAGGGCTGATGGCAGCGCAAACCACGGTGCCGTTATGGCGGGCGATTTCACCGGCCACATAGCCAATGCGCAAGATGTTGATATCACGGTCTTCTTTGCTAAAGCCCAGGCCTTTGGAAAGGTGCGTGCGCACCACATCACCATCGAGGACGGTGGCCTGGCGGCCGTGTTCCATCAGCATGGGGATGAGGGCGCTGGCGATGGTGGATTTCCCACAACCAGAGAGGCCGGTAAACCATAAATTGAGACCTTGCTTCTTTTTGGGAGGGTGCACTTCGGCCAAAATTTCGGCGGTCTCTTTGCGGGTGAACCATTCGGGGAGCAGCTTGCCGGTGGCCAGGTAATCTTCGCGCACCTGGGTGCCGGAGATGTTGGCAACTTTAGCGCCTTGGGGCACTTTGTCAATTTCTACATAGCGGTTTTCTTCGGGCAAGTAAACCAGCATTTGGAAGGGCACCATTTTGACGCCGATTTCTTCTTCGTACTGCTGCATCATTTCTTGAGCTTCGTAAGGGCCATAGAAGGGATTGCCAGCGCTATCGTTACCGGGGCCAGCATGGTCACGGCCCACAATGAAGTGGTTAGCGCCATAATTGCGGCGAATGATGGCGTGCCAGACGGCTTCGCGCGGGCCAGCCATACGCATAGCTAAGGGCAGCAGACTGAGCACGGCATTATCTTCGTAGTAGTTTTCGACCAGGGCTTTGTAGACGCGCACGCGGGTGAAGTGATCCACATCGCCGGGTTTGGTGAGGCCCACCACGGGGTGGATCAACAGGCTGCCACCGATTTCGGCGGCGGCGCGCTTGGTGAGTTCTTCGTGGATGCGGTGCATGGGGTTGCGAGTCTGAAAAGCCACTACGTTTTCGTGACCCATCTCTTCGAGCAGTTCGCGAGTTTCAGCCGGGGTGCGGCGAATGTCAACGAAATCGTAGTAAACCGGCATGTTGATGACTTTGAGTTCGCCGGAGATACACAAATCGCCCCATTGTTCCATCTCAGAGACCAGGGGATGGCGGCTATCGGTGGTGCCGAGGACCAGGCGCTGCTCGCGGGCTGGATCCCAGGTGAAGACTTCTTCCATTTTCATAACGGCGATCAGGTTAAGCCGCGAGTCACGGATGGCAACCCACTCGCTATGGGTTGGCAAATCTCCTTTTTTGACGGTCAGGGTGATGGGCATGGGGAAGAGGGTGCCATCTTCGAGGCGCATCTCGGTGAGCACGCGCTGGTAGTCCGCTTTGCCCATGAAGCGATCCAGGGGCGAATAGCCGCCAACCGCCAGCAATTCCAGATCATGCAGGGCGCGATCCGAAATTTGAATGGTGGGGTAGTGATTGGCCTGCTCGCGCAGGGTTTCGCGCTCTTCGCCGGTGGTCACCAGATTGACCAGTTTGCCGCCATAGGGCGAGATTAAAATACTATTCTTACTCATTATTTAAAAACTCCTTTTATTTTTCCACGCATCTTTGGGGGAGTAGATACGCAACTGACATGAAAATTGGTGAGACCTTTGGCCTCACCAAGGCGGGAATTATAAGCGGAATCTACAATTTGAGCAATATTCAATTGTTGAATTTTGCGTCAGCCGCGCGCTTTTGATTGACAACCAATATAGGAATACCCACCGATTCGACAATCTCCTGCGTTAGATTGCCGTAAAACCATTCTTTAATCGTAGTATCCGCCCCAGTCGCTCCTACAATCACCATATCATAATCTTCGATATCAATTTCACGGACGATTTCATACACTGCAGAGCCATGCCGTAATTTGAGTTCAGCGTCAACGTTGTTCTGGGCAAGAATTTCAGCACTACGATGCAAATGGCGAGATACGGGTGTATCGGTTTTTAACAGTT
Organism: Chloroflexota bacterium; assembly: GCA_003513015.1. GTDB lineage: Bacteria > Chloroflexota > Anaerolineae > Anaerolineales > UBA11858 > UBA11858. The sequence goes on along the minus strand of DOTA01000280.1, from coordinate 747 downwards.
CATCCAGAGTTTCTTCAATGGTTTTTAAACCCGTATACATGGTTGGAACATTTGCCGCCACATGAAACAAAGTTACATCGGCACCTAATGCGGAGGCAAATTTCGCGCCAACTGCAATGACAGGCTCAGCCAGTTTCAAACCACCGGTACACATCAATATCCGTCTAATTTCGGCTCGGGGATTTTTCGCAATCAACATACAGCAAGGCAGATGCTTCAGCAAAGAACGCTGAACGGTCTCTTGCTGCGCTAGATCACCAAGGCGAGAGACTGTAATAAGTACCAGATCAAATTCGCCTTGTTCCGATTCTTTCAAAATCCGCTTGATCACATTATCCCGGCGAACTTTACGGCTGGACGGATAAATTCCTAATACCTCGTTGGCATCTCGTAAGAGTTGCTCCCCTCTATCCCTATCTCCTTCGACCTTCTTTTTAGGCAACACATGCAATAAGGTAATTTCGGTTTCAAAATGTTGAGCGATAAGTTTTCCCAACATCAATCCAGGCTCGTCAGCAATCAAATTGTTGACACAAATCAATATCTTCATCAACCAGACTCCCAAATATCTAGTGCGAGGTGTACCCAAGCAGTGTCAGCACAACCATCAGCGCGCCAATCAAGGGCAACACTGAGAAGAATAACCGAATACGCGGCCCAGCAAAAAAACGGGTGGAGGTCGCTCCAATTTGTGCACCAATCGCAGCGCCAGTTTGCATGACCAAAGCCATCAATATATCCACGTTA
>DOTA01000122.1 GCA_003513015.1 Chloroflexota bacterium | reverse complement strand
GCGAAGTGGTGGGGATTGCCGGCTTGCTGGGATCCGGTCGTACCGAGACCGCCAACCTGATCTTCGGCGTTGAGGCACCGGACACAGGTGCACTGCTCATTAAAGGTGAGAAGATCAATCGGCATTCACCGATGGAATCCCTCAAGCACGGTGTGGCGCTGTGCCCGGAAGATCGCAAGGCAGAAGGCATCTTGGGCGATCTGACCATCCGCGAGAATATCATTCTGGCATTGCAGGCGCGCTATGGCTGGATTAAGTTCCTGCCGGCGTCGAAGCAGTATGAAATCGCTCAAAAATATATCGACCTGCTGGGCATCATCACCCCGTCGCCCGATCAGCTGGTTAAGAATCTAAGCGGCGGAAATCAACAGAAGGTCATCCTGGCCCGCTGGCTGGCGACCAGCCCGCAAGTGCTGATTCTGGACGAACCCACGCGCGGCATTGACGTGGGTGCCAAGGCCGAGATTCAGAAGTTGGTGCTGGATTTAGTCGAACAAGGCAAAGCGATCCTGTTCATCTCTTCTGAGTTGGAAGAAGTGATGCGCATCAGCAACCGGATTGTGGTGCTGCGCGATCGCAAAAAGGCCGCCGAATATACTGGTGATGTGAGCGATCAGACCATCATGCAGACCATGGCAGGGACACTATGAAGAAAAAGCCCATCCTCCACCGTATCCGTGAAAGCCGGTTGTTTTGGCCGCTGGTTGCCTTAGGGATCATTTTCGCCTTCGACGCAATTTTCGAGCCGGGATTCTTTAAGATTGGAATCCTGGACTGTCACCTGTACGGAAATTTGATCGACGTCATCAACGACGGCGCGCCGTTGATGCTGGTCGCCATCGGGATGACGATGGTGATCGCGACGGGCGGCATCGATCTATCGGTGGGCGCCGTGATCGCTATTTCGGCGGCGCTGGCTACGGTGCTGATCAATCCGGCACTGGGTAACCAGCTCATCACCAATGATATTCTGACCAAAGATGCGACCAACACGCCGCTCCCCATTATCGTGCTGGTCTGCCTGGCCGCCGGCACGCTCTGCGGCCTGTGGAATGGGTGGCTGGTCTCGCGGGCTAAAATCCAGCCGATGATCGCCACGCTGGTCTTGATGGTTGCCGGTCGTGGCATTGCCCAACTCATTACCAATGGGCAAATCATGACCATCTATTACACCCCTTACTTCGTGTTCGGCAATGGTTACATCCTGGGCCTGCCCGTTTCCGTCTTCATCGTGGCGATCGTCCTCGTCCTGGTCTGGATCGGCGCACGCCGCACTTCATTGGGGTTATTCGTCGAATCCGTCGGCATCAATGCCAAGTCGACGTTTTACAGTGGCATCAGCGACAAGAATGTGAAGCTGTTGGTTTATACCCTGTCAGGCTTCTGCGGTGGCGTCGCCGGCTTGATCCTCAGTTCATACGTCCACAGCACGGATGCCAACAACATCGGGCTGAACTACGAACTAGACGCGATCCTGGCTGTGGTGCTGGGGGGAACGTTGATGTCGGGCGGGCGGTTTTCGCTGGTGGCCAGCGCCCTGGGCGCTTTGGTCATCTGGGCTTTCACAATCAGCATGTACACCATCGGCGTCCCCTCCAACGCTCTCCTGGCGGGCAAGGCGGCGCTCGTGCTGCTTGTGATTGTGCTCTACTCTGATTTCACGCGCCGCTTCATGAACCGGCTGTTCGAGCGGAAAGGATCGCAACATGGCGCCACAGACTAACCTGATCACCTCTGGTGTTCAAACGCGCGGCGCGGCGCAGCGGATCAAGCGGTTTGTCTTTAACAACGCGCCCCTGCTGACGACGATCACGATCTTTGTCGTTGCTTACTTTCTCGCTGGCCGCGTCTATCCGGCGATGCAGAAGCCCCAGGTGTTTTTCAATCTATTCATCAACAATGGCAGTTTGCTGATTGTGTCCATCGGCATGACGCTGGTGATCATTACCGGCGGCATCGATCTATCGGTCGGCGGCGTCATTGCCCTGACGAGTGTGGCCTCGGCGTCCCTGCTTCAAAATGGCGCCAGCCCTTTCGTGGTCATGCCCCTCATGCTCGTGATGGGGATCGTTTTTGGCTTGGTCTTGGGCTTGATTATTCATTTTTTCAAAGTGCAGCCTTTTATCGTAACCCTGATGGGGATGTATTTCGCTCGTGGTCTGGCTTACATCATTAGTCTCAGCGCGATCCCCATCGAGAACAGCGTCTATAAATCGCTTGCGCTAACGCCGATTACCATTCCAATTATTCCCAACGCATACGTGTATATTTATGCCTTCGTGGGCCCCATCCTGCTCATCGCAGCCATTTATCTGAGTTTCTTTACCCGCTTTGGGCGCACGATCTTCGCCATCGGCAACAATGAGCAATCCGCCCGCTTGATGGGTTTACCGGCGGGCCGCACTAAAATCGCAGTCTATACCTTCAGCGGCTTTTGCTCCGCGCTGGCCGGAATTGTATGGAGTATTGCGTTGCTCTCCGGCTACGGGCAGTACGCGCCCACGATGGAATTGGATGCCATCGCCGCGGTGGTCATCGGCGGCACGATGTTGACGGGCGGCGCGGGGAACGTCATCGGCACCGCGTTTGGTGTGTTGATCACGGGGACGATCATCTCGATCCTGCAATTCAACGGCACCTTGAGTTCATGGTGGACGCGCATCGTCGTGGGTGTGCTGACGTTGATCTTCATTGGCATTCAGAGCTTCCTCTATCGCAGAGGCAAACGCTCTTGAGGAAGATCCCGCGCCCCCGATTGGTTATCGGTATCGTCATCGGCCTGATCGTCATCGGCGCGATGATCCTTATTCCCCGACCTAATGCCGCACCGACCACAGTGCCGACCTCTGCTGCCGATGCGGCGAACCCGGCACCCATGGATGCCGCACCGGCGCTTGGCCCCGAGACTGCTCCAGTTACGATCATAGAGTATGCTGATTTTGGCTGCCCGGCGTGTTGGGCCTGGCACCAATCAGGCGCGCTCGAGCAGCTGCGCGCAAAGTACGGCGACCAGATTCGCTTTGTCTGGCGGGACTTCCCCGTGATTACGCTGCTCTCGCCCAAAGCAGCGGAAGCCGGGCAATGCGCGCACGAGCAGGGCAAGTTCTGGGAATTCCATGATCTGGTCTACGAGCTTGACGGTGCGATTGCGGCCGACAACGTGAAAGGCTATGCGGCCGAGATCGGGTTGGACTGGAAGAGTTTACCCGTGAATGCACCTGGTATCAGAACTAAGATCGCGAATCAATGAGAGAGACGCGCGCCAGTTGTAAACAGGGGAGCGGGTCATATCTCATCCGCTATCTGGCCTGCGTATTTCGAGGTATCGCATGCACTATTACTTCACTGCCATAAGCCTTATTGCCGGTGTTTGTCTGGGATTTGGCATCCTCTATCTGTTCATCGGGCTGCGCCGCAAAGAAGATAAGCCGCTCAATTTGAGCTTTGCCTTGTTTGCCCTGTGTTACGCTACGACCTTAGTTAACGGTATCCGATGGTATGCCGCCGCTAGTGTCGCCCAATACATAGCCATCAGCCGTTTTGATGTAGTCTTTCTTACCGGCGCATGGGTAGCCCTTGTCCTGTATATTTCTTACTACACGGATCTTCAGCCGCGTATTTTCTTATGGGCGCTGTCTACTGCCTTTATTGTACCGGGTCTTGTTTACCTAATCTCTCCAATGACATTTACAGGAGAAATTTCGGGATTAGTCTATATCACTCTGCCCTGGGGAGAAAGGCTGGCCGATCTGGACGCGACAGGGAGTATCTGGTCGGATATTGTTTTGCTGGCCAGGTTGGTGACGCTCGGCTATATTGTATTTGCTCTAGTTCGACAATTCATAGGCGGGGAACGCCGGCCAGCCATCATTTTGGGACTAGGCATCCTTCCGTTTATTGCCGGTATCTTTTATGAAATTTTGGGCGAAAGCGGGGTTGTGCCCTACATCCCCTTTGGTGAAATGGGCTTCATAGGCATTGCGGTTGCGGCCAGCCTGCACATGACTAATTCGGTCATCAAAACCGAGGAACAGTTGGAAGCGTACCAGCTGGAGTTGGAGTCAGTGGTGGCTGAACGCACCGCCAAACTCACCGAGGCTAACCAGAGCTTGATCCGTGAAAATGAAGAACGGGTCAGAACAGAAAACGCACTACGTCAAAGTGTCGAAGAATTAGCCTTTCTTCACCAAATATCCGAAGCTTTGAATACGGCAACCGATCTACCAGCAGAACTAGAACGGATCGCCGAAATGATCACGGATCTTTTTGACGCTCGCTTCACGCACATTGCTATTTCAGCAGAGGACGATGACGAGTTGACTGTTCTGGCCGAATTTGTGCGTGAGCCTGTTCCTGCTGAAGCAATGGAGACCTTTTCCCATTCTTTATTGGAAATACCATTGACTTATGAGATACTCCGTACCGGCAAATCTCGCGTGATTTCAGATGTGCAGCCCTTGCCTATGCCCACCTTGTTTCGCGATGCAGTGATTGCGCTCGATGTCCGCAGTATTATGCTTGTTCCGCTGATCATTCGGGGAGCCGCTGGCGGGCTGTTGTACATTTCTACGAATCAGGTTGGTCGGTCGTTTACCCAGGCTGAGGTACAGTTGGCCGAAACCATAGTCGCTGATATTTCGAGCGCTATTGAAAATGCCCGATTGTTAAAGCAAACCAAAGCGGTTGCTGCTGAAGAAGAACGCAGTCGTATTGCCCGTGAGCTACACGACTCGGTGACCCAAACAATGTACTCGGTGAGTATTGTGGCCGAAGCTCTGCCTCGCATGATTGACCGTAATCTGGACGAAGCCAAACGTAATGCCAGCTACTTGCGTCAGAGCACCCTGGGCGCCTTGGCAGAGATGAGAAGCCTGCTATTCGAGTTGCGCCCTGAAACATTGGCTAAAGCCAGGCTCGATGTATTGCTACAACAGTTAGCCGATGTGCTCACCGGCCGCACCCGTGTGCCGGTGGATGTGACCCTCATCGGTGATAGTACCGTTCCGGCTGATGTGAAGATTGCGTTTTACCGGATCGCCCAGGAAATCTTCAACAATATTCATAAGCACGCGCAGGCTACGCAGGCGTGGGTTACATTACAGCGTAAACCGGAGGCCCTTATCCTAACCATCCGCGATAACGGCCAGGGATTTGACCCCGCGGCCGTTCCCGAGGAACGGCTGGGCCTAATGATTATGCAAGAGCGTGCCAGCGAGATTGGGGCAGATTTTTCGGTAGAGAGTGCACCGGGGCGGGGAACACACATCACCCTTGCCTGGCGTGTGCAGGGAGATTGAAATCCCTTGAAAAGAGGTAGAGCATGAGCGAACAACAACCCATCCGGGTGATGATTGTAGACGACCATCTGCTGGTTCGCGATGGTTTGAATCTGCTGTTATCCACCTTCGATCAAGTCGAGGTGGTGGGATTGGCTGCGGATGGCGCAGAGGCCATTACGTTATGCACACAGACGCTGCCCGATGTTATTTTGATGGATATTGTCATGCCCAATATGGATGGCCCAACGGCCACAGCCAAACTTCGCCAGACACATCCCCACATCAAAGTCATTGCCCTGACCAGTTTTGTGGACGAAGAACACATTCAGCGTGCAATCGGCGCCGGCGCTATTAGCTATATGCTCAAAAACGCCAGCGCCGAGCAACTGACCATGGCTATTCAAGATGCCGTACATGGCCGCGCCACGTTTGACCCGGCCGTGACGCAGGTATTGGTAGAAGCTGCCACCCAGCTCCCGGCCCCGGGCTATGATCTTAGCGCCCGTGAACGAGAGGTTTTGGCCCTGTTGGTTGCTGGCAAGCGCAACAAAGAAATTGCCGCCGAATTAACCTTGAGCATGGGCACGGTGCGGGTGTATGTCAGCAACATTCTGGCCAAACTAGGGGCCAATAACCGCACTGAAGCAGTTTCTATTGCGCTGCAGCATAACCTCGTTTCTCAAAAATCCTCTTAACAAATGTCTATGTTTCGATTAGACACTTGTCTATCTTAAACTCCGTCAAATAGTAATTGTTTTCAGCTTGTTTCTGGTGGATACTGAAACGCAGAGACGCTTTAGCTCTTCCCCGACGCAGTCGACAAAGAGGCCGTCCGATGAATGTTCTATTAGCCATCTACTGGCGAGATTTACGGCTGGCAATTGACCTGTTTTTGCGTGAAGAACCGGGCATTAATGTGATCGGTGTTGCCAACGAAACCGAAAGCTTGCTGGCCCTGCTTAAAACAACTCACCCACACGTTGTTTTGCTGAGTTGGGATTTACCGGGCCGGACCATCCCTGAAGTGCTAAGCACCATCCATACCGCACCCGCCCCGCCCAGGATTATTGTGCTCGGTAATAATGAAAGCGAAAAGGACACCGCGCTGGCAGCCGGCGCTGATGCCTTTTTAGTGAAAGGCAAGCCACCCCAACATCTGGCGGCTACTATTCGTGAAATGAATCTCCCCAAAAATCAAGTACAAGGCGAAGAAGAACAACAATGACCAATGGGAATGCAGATCAACAGAGTAAGGGGCCGGCCTTTGAATGGTGGATGTTTTCGTTCTTTGGTTTTGGCGCCGGATTTTCAGCGTTTGTGTCGTTGCTCATCCCGCCGTTTGTCACCGAAGCCACCGGCAATGCAGCCGACGCCGGAGTAGTGATGGCCATTATTAGTCTGGCCGCTGTGCTGGGACCGGTATTGGGCGGTTTTGCCGACAAATATCGCGCCCACCGGCTCGTGTTGAATCTGGGCATGTTTGGTATGGCCCTGGCCTTTGCCGCCTACGCCCTGTCTGCCGGCGACAGCGTGGTGACAGCACTCGATGCCATTTTGATGGGCACCTCGATTGCGGCCATCAACGCCGTAGGACCGGTCTTCATCCTCGGCGCAGGATTGTCACAGACCTTGCAAGCCAAACGGTTGACCGCGCTGAATCTCATGGCTCCCATCGGCCAGGTAGTGGGCGGCGCGCTGCTCGGCGCGGCAGCGGCTGCCGGATGGTCTTACCCTCAGCGTTTTTGGCTGTCGGCCGCCTTCATGTTGGTATCAGCACTGGTGGTACTGTTTAGCAGCGGTAAAGCAGCGGCCCGCATCCACACCGACACTCCTGTCAAAGCGAGCAAAGGCGAAGAATCGGCCAAGACCACTGGGTTGAAGCAAGTGATGATTTCTACCTTTGGGGTCTATTTGCTTATTTTGATTTTAAGCTCCATCGGCAACAATGGCATCAATGCCCAAATCGCCAACATCCTGCCGAATGTGTATGGCATTGACCAGACTACGACTTCCGGCTTAATTTCGCTGGCCGGGCTGTTGAGCATTGTGGCGATGTTTCTAGCCGGTGCCTGGATGGGCCGATCTGGGGCCACAGTCGATATTACGGGCGGGAACATTATCCGTTTGGTGGGTGCGGCGGCGATGGCTTTGCTGGGACTGGCGGCCGATGCTCCAGTGCTATTGGCTGCCGGAGCGATGCAGATTTTCTACTTTAGTAACTCCTTTGTCCGACTGGCCCAGCCGGTAGTCGCCGTGCGGTTTGCCACCATCCCGGCAGGTGCGGCCAGCGGGTGGGTCATCGGCGCATCGGCAATTGGGTCGTTTGTCGGCTCGCTGCTGGGTGGTTGGCTAGCTGATACAGTCGGTTTCAATGCCATCAACTGGATGGCCGTGGTCAGCATTGGCGTAGCAGTTCTGCTAATCTTTGTAAACTTGTGGCCGGCGGAAAGGCAAAAACGAAAAGAAGAAGCTGCACGGTCGGCCTAAGTTGAGAAGGGCAAACCTATGGAAAATCCAAAAGAACTGGAGGATGTAATGAAGAAGACAACGCTTTTCATCATATTCATTGGCCTGTTGTTGATGTTACCGGCTTGCAGTAATCAGGCCGCACCCACACCAGCTGCTGAAGAGCTTCCGTCGAATGTAACAACCAACGCCAATATACCTGCCCTGCACAGAACCTGGCAGTGGCAACGGCGCGTGGTGCTGGACTCCGGGCAGGAGGAACAAATCGACAATCCGGCCCGCTATACGCTCACTTTTAAGACTGATGGCACTTACCAGTTTCAGGCCGATTGTAACAGCGGCAACGGCACCTATGTGGCCGATGAAACTGGCGGAATTCGTTTGACTGCCGGACCAGTGACACTCGCCGAATGTGGAGCCGAATCTCGTTATCAAACCATGCTGGGAATGATGCAGGCTGTGCAGGATTACCGTTTGGAAGACAACGATGCGGTGCTGGTTATGGTCTGGCCGGCAGCCGGGCCGGAAGACTATTTTGTAGCGCAGTAGGGCATGGATGAAATAGTGGTACGACCAAGTTGTGTTCGATGCTTCGCAAAGCAGCAATGCACCTTGGGGGAGATTAGGCCATCATGCTAACCGCAAACTCCCGCTCAACCACCCACGCCATCGAACTGGTTTATCCCGACGATACGCCGAAGGCTTTTCATCTATTGGCCAAGCCTACCGGGGCAGCTTGCAATCTGGATTGCGCCTACTGCTTCTTTTTGGATAAGGCACTACTCTATCCCAATAGCAAATTTCGTATGAGCGATACGGTGCTGGAGCAGTATCTCAAACAACTCATCGAGTCGCATCAGACCGATCGGGTGACTGTAGCCTGGCAGGGCGGCGAGCCAACGTTGATGGGGCTTGATTTTTATCGCCGCGCGATGGCCCTGGAAGAAAAGTATCGCCGCCCCGGCATGACATTTTTGAATACGCTGCAGACCAACGGCACTCTGCTGAATGAAGAGTGGTGCGAATTCTTCAAAGAGCACAACTTCCTCATCGGCCTGAGCATCGATGGTCCGCGCGAGCTGCACGATATTTACCGGCTGGATAAGGGCGGCCGGCCCACGTTTGACAAAGTGATACGCGGCCTGCGCCTGCTGCAACAGCACGGGATTGAGTACAACCTGCTCACCACGATCAACCGGGTTAATGCCGATTATCCACTGGAAGTTTACCGATTCTTGCGCGACGAAGCCGGTACCGATTGGATGCAATTCATCCCGGTGGTGGAGCGCATCAATCCGAATGGCCGCACGCTCTACCAGAAAGGCAACACCGTTTCCGAACGCTCGGTGCTGCCGGAACAGTTTGGCCTGTTCCTGAGCACCATCTTTGATGAGTGGGTGCGAAACGATGTGGGTCGCGTGTACGTGCAAACCTTTGAAGCGGCTATCCGTCATTGGATGGGGCTGAGTTCATCAGGAATGTGTGTCTTTAACGAAACCTGCGGGCAGGGATTGGCCATTGAACACAACGGCGATCTGTATGCGTGCGACCACTTTGTGGAACCAGACTACCTGTTGGGCAATATTCGGGATGAGCACATGATCGAACTGGTGGCTTCGGAACAACAGCTAAAGTTTGGCGCAGACAAGCGAGATACGCTGCCTCAATATTGCCTGGAATGTGACGTGCGCTTTGCCTGTCACGGTGAGTGTCCCAAAAATCGATTCATCGACACTCCGGCTGGGGAGCCGGGCCTAAACTACCTATGCGCGGGTTTCAAGCACTTTTTCCAGCACATCGATCGACCGGCCAAACTTATAGTCGATGTGATGCGGCGGGGCCGTCCGGCGGCAGAGGTGATGCAAATTCTAGCCGCCGAAGAGACCATATTGAAAGCAGCATTAGCCCACGCTAACCGTAACGATCCATGTCCCTGCGGCAGCGGTCGAAAAGTCAAACAGTGCCACGGTCGAGCCAAACCACCAGCTGCCCCGCATAAACCGTTGCCCCAACCGCAGCGACGTTCGAATGTGGTGTTAGAGATTGTCGGATAGCGACTAGGGCTGGTTCTTCGCCAGACACAGCCGTTGAAAAGAGGTGAACTACACCAACACACTAACACAATTTGGAATGACCGTATAACAGACATGCTTCAATAATCACGTTTGAAAAAGAAAGGAGAGCGCCATGCCTAATGGAAAACCCAATATCCTGGTTCTATGGGGCGATGACATTGGCTGGTATAACCTGAGCTGCCACAACCAGGGTGCAATGGGTTACCGGACGCCGAACATTGACCGCATCGCTAGAGAAGGAATCGATTTTACCGACTACTACGGCCAGCAAAGCTGTACCGCCGGCCGCGCCGCTTTCATCACCGGCCAGAACCCGGTCCGCACCGGCCTCACCAAGGTCG
>DOTA01000386.1 GCA_003513015.1 Chloroflexota bacterium | reverse complement strand
GTGGATGAACTCTTCCCGGATATGCGCTGGGGGATTGTGCTGCACTGGTATGGCGACCCGGATTATTTTGATCGCCGGATCAAAGGCTATTTGCGCGGTTTTAACAGCACGCGCCGGATTGCGGATTTTGAAACGCAAACCAGCGCCCATTTTTTGGTGGGGGATGATCTGCCCGCGGTCGTGATTGATCCCAAAGCGGATTTTTTCGGGATCGCCCAAACGCAAGCGCCTTCGCCTCAAGGGGTGCCNNGGTTTGGCGGGACCACCTGTAAATCCGGTTTTGGTGGATCTTTTCGAGGGGCCTAAGGTCGATCCCAATTTCCGCACAATTTCCATCGAGATCACCGGTTCCGATTTCGATGATCCCGGGCAGGCGCCGAGCGATCAAAAAATTGCCAACGCGCTTTCGGTGGTTTGGGCTGTGATGGAACGCTATCAGATCAGGGCCCTGGATGTGCTGGGGCATAGTGAAATTCAGCCGGATAATGCCGATCCGGGCAAGAAATTTATGGCCTTGATGCGCTATTTACTGGGGGTTAAAGCTTTGGTGGAGGGCGATGCCCGGATGAAGTACCTGGTGTTCGGCCCATTTTTGGAAGAAGGCAGCCTGCCAGAGCGTGCCGTGCAGCGTTATTTTGAGTTTGTGCGCGCTTATTTGGTTTTGGTGGATTTGCCCGTAAGTGTGTATGCCTGGGAGGCCCGCAGCAAGTTTTGGTTTGTGATGGATCAGATTGTGCAGGCCCCGCTGGCGCTGCCGCTGATTTCGCAGGGCTGCTTCCCGATCTTTGGGGAGACCGGCCACCCCGGAAGCTGTTACCTGGACCCGGATAATCACGAAGGCCTGGATATTTACCCCGTGGGGGCGGAAAATAAGTTGGATTGGCAGCAACGCGGGGCTTATCTGGCGGTTAGCGGTGCCTGCGTGGCCGTCGGAGAAAACCACGGGTTCCATCATGGAAAAATGGCTGTTTTTCGCCACCGTCAGCCTGACGGGGCCGAACTTTTGACGCTTTATGGCCATTTGCAAGCCCTGGCCGCACTGGAAGTTGGCAAGGTTTATGCGGCCGGAACCCGCTTGGGGGAGGTGGGTTCTCTGGCGGATGGTTCGCATGCTTTTGTGCATTTTGCCACGGCTTATGGCGCGACCTGGGATGTGCAGTTGCGCCAAAACCCCAACGTTCCTTTGAGCGCGGATGCCCGTTGGGTTCAGCGACACTTTTTGCCCCCCGGGGAATTTTTGCGGCAGGTCGTGGTGTGAAAATGGGGGGGGAGCATGCAGCCGGTGTCTCATCTGCGGTGGGTAGATTTGGGCAAGCTGTAACAGATGCGCTTAGAGTCCGTTTTCTTTGATAGATGGATTGGTTTGGGAAGCCCCGCCATTTTTTAGATTAATATTTGGTTGGAATCCGGTCAAAATTAGCAGATTAATAAACCATCTCGTTCATTTTTTGGTAGAATACTACTAGGCGAGAAATTATATAGATTTGGGATGCGATGAGCCAAAGGTTTTATTGGTCGCTGTGACTGACATCTGTCAGCGAGGCCTTTGGGGAGCAAATAGCGAAACCGGCCATCACCTTAGGCTGGTTTTTTGTTTTTTGTGGGATTGACGATGCGTGTGAAATTTTTTGAACGAAGAAAAAAAGAAAATGGGCAGGCGCTTTTGGAATTTGCGCTGGTTTTACCCATCCTGTTTCTGCTTGTTTTTGGTGCTGTGGATTTGGGTCGGGTCTTTTTTGCCCAGATTGCTCTCACCAATGCGGCCCGCGAGGGTGTGCGTTATCTGACGATCAATCCTAAGGATGTTAGTAATGCGGCGGGAATCTTTAAAAGCACGATCGATGCTACAGTGCAAGAAGCTGGTTTCTCTGGAATTGTGGTACCGCGAAATCAGGTGACAGTAGCCTGTACAAATCGCGATGATGACCCTGAACACTGTGATAGCGGTTTGCCTGCTACAGTGACCGTAACCTATAATTTCAATTTAATTTTAGGCTGGATTTTACCCACGCCGATTACTCTAACCCGTTCAGCAGTGATGGTTGTGCCATGAAGAATAATAAATTGAGCGGACAAACTTTAGCGGAATTTGCCCTGGTGTTACCCATGTTGCTTTTATTGGTGATGGGCGTTTTCGATTTGGGGCGGGGCATCTATTTTTACAGTGCGATTACCAACGCGGCCCGCGAGGGGGCGCGCTATGCGGCGGTTTATCATTGCGATACCAACGGCATTAAAAATCAGGCCACGACCAAGGCTGGGAATTTAGGCGCGGGTTTTGTGGTACAAGACCCTGTGGGGCATTATGTTGGGGAAAATTTGGAGTATATTGTGGTCACGGTGCAGTACACTTTTGAGGNNTGGCCCGCCAAATGGTTGAGATGAAGGCGGCCTGTGAGTAGGTTGGTTGAAAACCGGGAGTGTTCGAAATGAAGAACAAACTGAGGGTTCGTGAGCAGGGTCAAACGATTGTGTTGGTGCTGATTTTGTTTTTGGGCATGCTCGCCATGCTGGCCCTGGTCTTGGATGGTGGCAATATGTATGCCCAGCGCCGGGCAGCCCAGGTGGCGGCGGATGCCGGTGCCTTAGCTGGGGCTAGGTACCTTTGCGGGGAAGAACCTAATTACTCTCTGGCCACCAACGATGCCAATGAATATGCGGTGAACCAAAATGAGGCCCAAACTGCGGCGATTACCTTCCCGCAGGCTGGCATAATCGAAGTGACCACCAGCATTGATTTTGTCCCATTTTTTGCCCAGGTGATTGGCTTTGATAATTTTAGCGTCTCGGCCACCGCAGCCGCCGGGTGTGAAGCCCCCAGTGGGGGAAACGTGGTGCCGATTGCCTGGTCGTGCCCGCCGCCCGTACCGGATGAAGATGGCAATCTCCCTGAAGACGAACTTTGTGGTTTTGAATATAATCATTGCACTCAGGCGGAGATTGATGCTGGTACGTGCGAGCCGCCAATCTATGTTTTTATGGACACTGATACTCTGAACTGTATAGATCCCCCCAACTCTCCAAGTGGTACGCCAGGACCCAGCAATGTAGTGGATTGTGATTGGGATGATGATGGTGTTGATGACGCCTGGGCTGGCGTAAGTAACCGCGGTTGGCTTAACCTCGTTGATGGCGAAAATGGGAACG
>DOTA01000498.1 GCA_003513015.1 Chloroflexota bacterium | reverse complement strand
CCGATGGCGGTATCTTCTTTGATGGTGGTACTGCGACTAATGGCACCAATCCCCAACGCGCTCAGGATGGCGGCGATCAGCGCCCACCAAAAGAGCGGCTCGCGTGCCCCGCCCCCCACCAGATAGCCCACAGCGATCCCCGGTAGAATGGCATGCGCCAGAGCATCGCCAAAAAAGGCCATGCCGCGCAGCACCACGTAGGTGCCCACCACGGCGCAGACAATGCCCACCAGCACCGCGGCGATCAGGCCGCGCACCATAAAGGCGTATTGCAGGGGTTCGAGGAGAAAGTTAATCATTTCGTTGAATAGTTTGGTAGTCAGGTAGTGGGGTGGTTGAGTAGTTAGCAGGTTGGATGGTTAGGTAGTTTTATAGTAAGTCAGGTTGTCAAGGAACTAGGCAACTACAGAACGATCCAACGACCCAACTACTCCTCCCCACAACAGGTATCGCCCAGGGCCAAAGCGCCATCTTCGGTGGGGATCAGGTGCAGGTGCCCGCCATAGGCGGCTAGTAGATTTCCGGGGTTCAGCACGCTCTCCGGGGTTCCGAGACTAATCATCTGGTGATTGAGCAGCATCACGCGGTCGAAACGTTCGGCGGCCATCTGCAAATCGTGCAGAGTCACAACCACGGTGACGCCTTGCTGCTGTAATTTCCCCAGGATGTTAAAAACTTCTTCCTGCGAGTTGACATCCAGTCCGGTGAGGGGTTCATCCATAAGCATCAACTCGGCGCGTTGAGCCAGAGCGCGAGCGATGAACATGCGCTGCTGCTGGCCGCCCGAAAGCTGGCTGATTTGCCGTTTGGCGAGATGGGTCATGCGCACGATTTCCAGCGCACCATTGACGAGTTCCCAATCGCTGGCCTTAGGGTTGCGAAACAACCCCAATTGACCCACGCGCCCCATCATCACCACATCTGCCACGGTCACCGGGAAATGCCAGTCGATCTGGTTGCGCTGCGGCACATAAGCGATGCAGATATGGCGGCTGGGGGCATTGCCAAAAATTTGCACCTGCCCGGTGGTAGGAGTCAGCACACCGGCAATAATCTTTAGCAGGGTGCTTTTGCCCGCGCCATTGGGGCCAACCACCGCCAAACGCTCGCCGGTATGCAATTCAAAAGAGATGTCATCGATCGCATAACCGCTCTGGTACTGCAAAGACAGGTTATCGGCGCGCAAAATGGGCGCATCAGCATGGTGAGGTTGGCGGTGCTTGCTGAGGTGTTCGGTAGTTTTTTGAAGTTCTTCGAAAAGGGCCATGAAAAAATCAGGGGGTAGGGGCTAGGGCTTCAACAAAAGCGCGGGTATTGTAACGCATATAATCCAAATAGGTGGCGGCTTCTCCGCCGGGATCGCTAAGAGAACCCGTATAAACATATACCAGTTTCATGCCAGTATCGCCGGCCACCCTCTCCGAGAGGGAGGGATTGACCGTATTGCCCACAAAAATCGCGGGCACGTTCAGAGATTTGATGGCATCTTCCAGGGCGGCCAATTCTTGGGCCGAAGGCTCCGAAAGGGTGCTGTAACCGGGGACAACCGCGCCGACCTGCTTGAAGCCATAGGCGGCCACATAATAACCAAAGAGCAGATGATCGGTGACGATTTGCCGCCGCGCCTCAGGGATTTGCGCCACTTGCTGGCGAATCCAATCATCCAGGGCTTGCAATTCCAGGGTGTAAGTGACCGCGTTCGCCTGAAATTTTTCGGCACCCGCAGGGTCCAAGCGGCTTAGTTCATCGGCGATAGTTTGCACCCAAACCATCACATTCTTGGGGTCTGTCCAGGTGTGGGGATCGCCGAGAGTAGAGTCGTGCTCATCGGCAGCACTAGATTTGAGCAATTCAAGGGGATCCGAGAGATAAACCACGCGCTCTGCCGCGCCGGCACTCTCGATCAGGGGCGTGAGGAATGACTCCAACCCGGCACCGTTGGCGAAGATGAGATCGGCATCACTGAGTTTGGCAACATCTTGCGGGGTGGGGGTAAAACTGTGGGGATCGGTTCCCACAGGCAGCAATACACTCAAATCAATGAGATCACCCCCAATTTGAGCGACCACATCCCCGACGATGGTGGTGGTTGCCACAATTTTGAGGGTTCCATCCCCNNTGATTTTACCGCGAGTTGTGAAAAAATTTACGGGGTTGGAGTCAGGGTAACGATTGCCCCGGGCGTGGAGCCGGGCGCATCTTCGGCGGGGCCGCCGGTTGCCGTGGGTACGGGGGTAACCAGATTGACCCGAATGACCAGCAATTGTCCAGCAAAGATGGAATTGGCATCTTCGAGGTCTTTGTTTTGAGCAAGAATATCTTCAACCGTACTGTTGAATTGGATGGCAATGGCCGCCAGCGAGTCGCCGGGTTGGACAACATATTCCACCTTGAAGCCTTTGGGCAACCCCTCGGGGAGCGGCGTGGGCGTAGGTAATTCGGTGCCCGGCGCAGGGATCAACAGTTCATCACCCACGCGAATGATGGGGTTGGCCGGGTCGAGGCTCAAACGCTCGCGGTTGAACTCGATCAGGACCAATACATCGACATCGAATGTGGCGGCAATCGAATAGAGATTGTCATCCTCATTAACGGTGTAAATCACCGCGCCGGAACGGGTGGGGGTCAGGGTGGGTTCAAGGGTATCGGTTGGCGGAGGTGCGGTAGGGGTCAGCGTGGGTGTGGCCGTAGGCGGCACCGGGGTGGAGGTGGGGGTGAGAGTCGCCGTGGGGGTTTCGGTGGCGCGGTTAAACATATCCATCGAAATTTGAGGCGTGTCCGCGCCGGTTAGCCAGAAAATCAGCAACGCGCCACCAGCCACAACCAGCACCGCAAACACTACAAAAAGCAACACGGGGGTACGCTGCGCTCTTTCTTGTCGCTTGCGATAAGCATTAATTACATCTTGGGGATTTTCTTTATCGCTCATGTTTTAGTCCTGTGAAATATTTAGCGAGCAATTTGCTTTAGCCCAATTTCACGAATAGGCTCCTTTATTACTGAATTGTGATTGTACCTCAACTTGCAGATGAACGGGAATTGCACCCGCAAGCACATTTTTTGATTTTAACGCATCACACCTAAAGATGACCAGACAGCCCAATCCTGATCGGCGGCACCATTTGCCAGAACAACCAGGTAAAAACGAACGGTCTCACCTTTTAAATCTGCCAGATCGACATTGATCGATTGCATCTGACCATTACAGGCTTTCGTCCACTTTCCCAGGCGCGTGCGGGTGCCAAGATCATCGCCTTTGGTGTAGTGGATTTCGAAAGTGACACTTCCGACACCACAAGAACCATCCGCTTTGGCGATGAAACCAATCTGTCCTTTGATGTAATCGCCCGCGCCCACTTTGTAAGCCGGGAATTTACCAACAATATAGCCGTTATTCTCCCATTTGGGATGCGTTTCTAAAATTTTACCGGAAACTTTTCCGCTTTCCAGTTTTACGCCATCTTTGATCATGGCAAAGCCGTTGGTATCGGTATCGGGGCCGCCATAAGTGACATCATTGTGACCTGGCCCGGCAAAATCGACCGGTTCCACGCCACTGCCCCAATCCGCATTTTTGGCATCTACCAAAAAATCCAACATCACGCCGCTTCGGCCGGGCACAACAATCTC
This sequence comes from Chloroflexota bacterium, assembly GCA_003513015.1. Classification (GTDB taxonomy): domain Bacteria; phylum Chloroflexota; class Anaerolineae; order Anaerolineales; family UBA11858; genus UBA11858. The sequence goes on along the minus strand of DOTA01000498.1, from coordinate 821 downwards.
CACCCAGAAGGGTTTGGATTGGTTCCCTAAGCCGAAGATGGTTCCACCGGGGTTGCGGAGTTTGAAATTTCCGCGGTATTCTCCGGGGTCATCGGGGGCGGTCAGCGCAACTTTGACATCGAACTCCTGACCGGGAGCCACCGTGCCAGTGGTGAGTTGCTGGCTATCCGGAGCATTCATCTTATCGCCGCTATCAAACACCAGATCATAATCCGAATTCCAGGTGCAGGAACCAGCGTTTTTCAGACGCCAGATTTTTTCAAATGGTTCCCCAGAATCGATTTCGGTGCCATCTTCAATCGTCACATCATCCACAAATTCAAGGTAGTCGCAGGGCACTTGTGAAGGGGTCAGCGTGGGCTTAGGGGTATTCGTGGCAGGCGGCTGGGTTTGCGTGGGTGGTTGAGGGGTGTTGGTCGGCATGCCAGGCTGCGCGGTAGGGCTGGGTACGGACTGCGTTGCCTGGGGATTAGCGGCGCTTTGCGTCATCTGCGCTTCCAGGGTTTGGGCGGCAACAGTGTAGAGTGCGCCTGGGTCTGGTGTGGGAGTTGCTTCGCGCCCCGGCATATTGCAGGCCAGGGAAACCATCAAAAGTAGCAAAAAAACAATTAGCAATTTACGGTTACGCGGCGAAAACATCGTTTTCATCTCCTCTCACTCTCCTTGGGAAACTGCACTCTCACAGTGTACAACGAGTTGCACATGATTGCAACCGGGATTTCAACAAAATAAAAACCAGATGCTGCCCGCCCAAGGGACGAGGCCGCACCCGGTTTCGTTCCAGGATGACGGATGCCCGGGAAATTAGCGGAACGGATTTG
>DOTA01000356.1 GCA_003513015.1 Chloroflexota bacterium | reverse complement strand
GTTCGGCCAGATTCGTTAATTGCCATGATCATTTCATGGGTTTTGAAAGCTTCTGCGGCAGTGATGTCGGGTTGCACACCGGCTGCCAGGCTTTGATAATAATTCTTGATCTGTTTGATGTGGGTCACACCCCAATAGGCGCGCGGAGTCTTCCAGGTGGTGGGAACCGGCGCATCACCGCCAAACACGCCCCAATCTGCCAGGGTTTTCATGGCCACCTGCCTGGAGGACTGCTTGAAGAAATCTTGATAGGCATTTTCATCCAAAGTGTCATGCGGGTTGTTGATGACGTTCACTTCCCGGCCCTCTGAATAAGTGATTTGGGCGCGATCGAACTCCAGCAAGGCCGTCCCTTTTTCGCAATGAGTTTCGATCATCACAGGCGAGGTGTAGGTGTAATTATTCGTGGCAAAGAATACTGATTGGGCGCCGTTTTTATATTTGATTAAGCCTTCGGCAGTATCTTNNCGTTGACCAGCCAGCGGGCCAAATCCATCACATGGATGGCCTGATCGATCATCAGAGAGCCACCTTCCTGATCCCAGGTGCCGTGCCAGTCACTATTAGCGTAGTAGGAATCGGGCTTTTGCCAGGCCANNCTGGCCTGCTCGACGGAAATCGCCATCGGTTTCTCAGAGAGCACGTGTCGGCCTGAATTGGCGGCATCAATCACCATCGGCGCGTGCAAATAGTGCGGCGTCAGCACGTGAATTACGTCAAGATCATCCCGTTTCAGCATTTCTTGATAATCTGCGTAAGCGTCACAATCAAACAGGCGAGCGGCCATTTCCCGCGCTTGGGGTTTGATGTCGCAAACCGCTTTGATTTCAACGTTTTCAATCATATGCAACGGGTATGCATGCATCATGAATATATTGCCACAACCGATGATGCCAACTCTGAATTTTTTCATTTTTCCTCCGAGATATATGGTGTTTAAAAAATTGTTTTTGCCTTACGTCTGGGCAGAAAGTTCATTCGGATTTGCGCGTAAATGGCAAAAACCCGAACGAGCAGTACAAGTTTACATCTTTAGTTTATATCATGATCGGCAGATTNNTGTCACCCTGAGGCGCAGCCGAAGGGTCTAGCTTAGCGTGTAACCTGGATTTTACGCTGCGCTTGACTTTTGCTCCTTACCGCGCGGCATGTGATTGATCTGGGTATTAAGCGATCTCAATTCGGCCAGATGCTCCCGGCACGTACAATCCCGTTTTCGGGCACATCGGCTTTGACGGTGGCCCCATTCCCCAGGCGAGCGCCAGCCCCAATTTTAGCCTGCAAATTAATCGTGACCCCCATGCCCACCAAAACCCGCTCGCCGCATACCACCTCACCCGCTAAAATTGCCCCCGGCGAAATATTCACAAAATCGCCCAGGTCACAATCGTGCGAAATAATCGCCCCGGTATTCACAATGCTGCCAAATCCCAGGCGCGCCTCGCTGCCCACATACGCTTGCGGGAAAACCTGTACTCCCGGTGAGAGTGTGGCACTGGCCTCCACAAAAGCGCTGGGATGCACCATNNAAATCCAGGCAGGCCTTGCCATGCCCGCCGCCGCCGTAGATCACCATCGCTGTGGGGTCAAAATCACTCTGCGGAAGGGAAAATTCCGCGGGAGCGGGCGTTTCTATCAGAACACGCACCATGCTCTCGGTCACCAGAGGCCCCACCGGCAATAATTGGGGATCAAGATTGCCCTGACGGGCCAGTTTCAAGGCCGGTTGGGTGATCCGCAGCCCGGCCGGAAGTTTTTCATCTGAAATTTGGGGTTGCTCCCGTTTCACAGATGCATCAACCATCTCAGGGGGCGGAGACCAATCGGGGGTCTCCGCCAAATAACAGATCAGCGTGCCGGCGCGCAGGGTTTGGCCCTCGCTCACTTGTAAACCCACCACAAACCCGCCTGCATCGGCAGTTAAATCCGCGGTAGATTTGGTGGTTTCGAAGGTGCCGATTAAATCACCCGTGGTCACCTGCTGGCCTTCGTGGATGTGCAATCCGGCTAACAGGGCTTCCGGTTCGTTAGGGTTGATTAGGGGAACAAAAATGGGAGTTGGCATGGTCATACCATCTTTCGGGCCGCGGCCACAATTTCGGCTACACCCGGCAGGGAGACTTCTTCCAGCACACCCGAGGCCGGGACGGGCGTTTCAGCCGCGGCCAGCCGCCAGGCGACTCGCAGGCGCGGCCCCAGGTTTTCAACTAGGCGCGCCAAAACTTCCGCTCCCCAGCCCAGGGAGTAGGTGCCTTCTTCAATGGTCAGCAAGCGCCCGCTACGCGCCACGGATTCTGTGAGGGGAAGAATTGTTCCATCGAAGGGCGAAAGCTGGGTGGGGATTACGATCTCGCTGAAAATTTCGTGTTCGTAGGCCAGTTGCAGGGCGGCTTCACGTGCCAGCCCGGCCATGTACCCATAGGCCGCCAGCGTTAATTGGGGTGTGGGAGCACCTTTGATTTCCAGGTGAAAAAGGGGCGGGCTGCCAGCCGGATTTAACGGTTTTACTTCAAAATCGGGTAAATCCGCGGGTTTCTGTAATTTTGAGAGATATAACAATTTGTTTTCGATGAATAGCACTGGTTCTTCATCAAAAATGGCTTCGAGAAGCAAGCCGCCGGCCTGCCAATCAGCGACTTGCAGATCACAGGGTGCTAGCACTTTAAGGCCGGGTAGGCCCAAAAAGAGTTTTTCGAGGGTTTGTGAGTGTGTCGGGCCGTAGCCGCGTCGCCCGCCCATAGGGGCGCGGATGACCAGTGGGACGCGCACCTGATCGTTGTACATCCAGCGGAATTTGGCGATGTGGTTGACGATTTGGTCGGCGGCCAGGGTGACGAAATCGCCAAACATGATTTCGACCACGGGGCGCAGGCCGCGCAGGGCCAGTCCCGCGGCCACACCCACGAGGCCCGCCTCAGAGATGGGCGTACTCCAAACCCGCTCGGGGAAAGCAGTGGAGAGGCCGCGTGTGACTTTGAAGGCCCCACCGTAGGGATCGAGAATATCTTCGCCGAGCAGGATCACGCTATCGTCGGTTTGCATGGCCCGGTGCAGGGCGGCGTTCAAACTTTCAAGAACGGTGCTCATTGTTCAATCATCCCGGGCAGGGTGAAATAAAAGGTGCTGCCTTCGCCCGCTTTGCCATTGGATTCGACCCCTACAACCCCGCCCAGCTTGGTGGCGATGCGTTGCACGATCGATAATCCCAGCCCGTAGCCCTGATTGTCGGTGCGGTTGAGGCGCGAGAAGCTTGCAAATAGTTGCATTTGTTGTTCCGGCGAGATGCCGTTGCCGTTATCGCGCACCCAAAAACGAAAGCGGTTGCCCTCTTGTCGAGTGTAGCCCAGTTCGATTTTCGGAGGGGTGCCGCCATATTTGAGGGCATTGCTGATGTAATTCACCCAGATTTCTTCAATCCAAACCGGGTAACCAAAGACAAGCGGCCAATCATCCGGTTGGGTAATTTCTACCCCGGTTTGTTCGATCTGCAAGGCGAACACATCCAACGCTCGGGCAACGATCTCTCCCATATTTACAACGACCAGGGTTACTTCTTTTTGGCGCACGCTGGCTAAAACCAAAAGCTCGCGAATGATGATACTCATACGGTCGGCCATGTTGTGGGCAATCTGGAGATATTCTCGCCCATCAGGGCCAAGTTGTTCGCCTTTATAATCATGCAACATGTGGATGCTCATGGTGACCGAGGCTAAGGGGCTGCGCAAGTCATGCGCCACCATGTGCGAAAAAGCTTCCAGATCGGCGATCAACTGCTCGCGTTCTTCGATTTGTTTCTGCAATTCCACATTGCGCAAACGCGACATATCGGCCTGATGACGGGCATCCTTGAGTTGGTGCATTACCTGTAAACTTTTTAAGCGGTTATCGGCCCGGCTGTTGAAAACCAGGCTTGCCACGGCCTGGAAGAGTTCAAAATGCTCCAGGGCTTTGCGATAATCTTCCAATTCCTTGTAAACTTCGGCTAATTCCCGATGGCATTCGTAGATTTTTTGAGGAGCGTTGATCTCTTCTGCCACGGCCAAAGCCCGCTGAAAATAATCCAGGGCTTGCTCAGGTTGGTCTGTGGAGTGCTGAACTCTGCCAATGCGCAGCAATGTATCAGTAATGACAAACTTGAATCCGTTAGGTTCGGCGATTTCCAGGGCATGGTGGTAGCATTTCAGGGCTTTTGCGGCCTCGCCGCGGGCCTGATAAACATCCCCGATACTGTTCAACGCTTCAGCTTGCCCATGTTTGGAATCAGCCTGCCGATAACAAGCGATGCTCTGCAAACCGCAATCCAGGGCCTGATCGAAATCTTCGATGGCGGCGAAGGCATTGCAGGCATTATTGAGTAACTCACACTGCACATTCATGCAATCATGCTGCCGCGCCAAATCCAGGCCGGGGAGCAAATATTTGAGTGCCTGTTCGGGTTCGCCGATCTCAAAATGCAAGTATCCCAGATCGTTCATTTGCTGGGCTTGCCACTCGAAATCTTCGATTTCATCAAAAACATCCAGTGCTTCGAGTAGGGTGGTCAGCGCCTGGGGGTAATTGCCCATGTATAGATATGTGATTCCGATGGCGTTATAGGTGCGGCCTTGCCCGGTTAAATCGCCGGTCTCCTCGAAAATTTCCAGGGCTTCGAGGCCGTGCGAAATTGATTTGGCAAAATTGCCCAAAAGCCCTTCGCAGCGGCATAAGATATGCAGGCTTTCGGCCATCCCTCGGGGGTGAGGTTGCGAGCGAATTTCGGCGCGCTTGGCCTCTTGGCCAGCTTTTTCGGCTAGTTCTTTGGCTTTGAGGGTGTCTTTGGTGTGCAGTTCCCAGGCCGTTTGGTTGATTAAATCAATCCGTTGGTGACGGTCGGTCACTTGGGCCAGTTTTTCTTCGAGCCTGGGGATCAGTTCTTTTGTGGACATGGGCTGATTTTGAGTAATACCTATAAACTCGGATAAGGATCATCAAACGCCTGACGGAAAGCCGCGGCAACCTGAGATTCAACTTCGCTATCAATCGTAACCCGTTCATCCGGAGAAAGACGCGCAGCCTGGATTTTTAGAGGGTCGCGGGTTTCCCAAAGTTGGGCAATCACTTCCGGGTCACGCGTGTCATCCCCTTTGGAGTGGGGGCCAAACCGTTGGGTGTGCAAAATCAAGGCGCGCGGCCCTCCCTGGCTGCGGATTCCATCCAATAAATCTTCCGTCATCCCTGAAATTTCGAGCACATCGCTGCTATCTAACTCGCGAACCGGGATGCCAAAGGCGCTAAAACGGGCAGCCATATCACCAGCCAGCACTTGCCGGGTGGGGGTGGTTTGGGCGATATGGTTGTTTTCGAGCACATACAGGATTGGCGCGCGCCATAAGCTCGCCAGGTTGAAGCTCTCGTAGATTACGCCCTCCCCCAGGGTGCCATCGCCCAAAAAGCAAATTGCCAGGGCGCCGCGGTTTTGCTGTTTTTCGGCCAGGGCCATGCCAGTGGCCACAGGGACGATGCCGCCTTGCACGCCATTGGAGTAGAAGTTGCGCCAGTGCAGGTGCTGCGATCCGCCGCGCCCACCGCAGACCCCGCTGGCTTTGCCCATCATCTCAGCGAACAGGGCGCGCAAATCACCACCGTAGGCGATGAAATGCCCGTGGCAGCGATGGTTGCTGAAAACGATGTCAGCGGGCTGCAGGTGGTTGAGCACGCCCACGGCGTTAGCTTCTTGCCCCAGGTAGGTGTGGGTGGTGCCAAAGAAAACACCTTTGGAGAAGTTATCGAGTACGGTTTCTTCAAAATGACGGATGGTGCGTAGTTGGCGGTAAAAATCAAATTTGGTGTGCATGGCTGTGCCAATTATACTCAAACCAGGAAGAGCAGGGCGACCCCGGCCATGGCGACAAAAGTACCAGCGACGGCCCCCCAACCAAAACGTTCTTTGAAGACGATGTAGCTGATGGGCAACAGAAACACGGGCGGTAGAGCCATCAGGGTGCTGGCCACGCCTACCGCGGATTGTTGCACGGCGAACAGAGACAGCGAAACGCCAATGAGCGGGCCGGTAACCGTACCTGCCATAAGGAACCAGATTGCCCGATGGTTGGCGTTCAGATGCACGAAGGCTGAGCGGGCTTGCCTCTGGAAAATGGTGATGGCCCAGAGGGTGGTGGCCGCGGTGAGCATCCGAATCAGATTAGCCGAGATGGGAGAAAAGCCGCCGCTCAGGCCGTTTTTGGCCAGCACCAGCCCCAGAGCTTGCCCGGTGGCGCCGCCTAAGCCAAACAGGATGCCGCGCAAATAATCCCGGTTGGGGGATTGGCGGTTGCTGCCGCGTTCCAACACAACCCAGGCGATGCCACTCAAAGTGAGGGCAATCCCGCCAATTTGCCCAAGGGTGAGTGTTTCCCCTAAAAATATCCAGGCCACCAGCGAGGCGATCACCGGAGCCAGACTCATCATCAACATCGAGAGGCGCGGACCAATCCAGACAAAGGCTTGGAATAAGAAGGCATCTCCCAAAACCAACCCAACGATCCCTGAAAGACCCAGCCACAGCCAGCGCTGCGGATCAGCTTTCAGCGGCAGCAAGCTCCCTAGCCAGATCCAATGAATCAGGGAAAGCAGCAGCACCGCCAAAATCAGGCGGATGCGGTTGACCGTGGTGGACCCCACCCGGCGGCCTGCCAGAGTAAACATGGTGGAGGTCAGCGAGAAGGCCAGCGAGGTCATTAAAGCAGCGATTTCTCCCAGGTAGGCGCTCAAGATGGATTGCTCGGGTTTTCCCGTCCCCCTGAATTTACCGGCTGGTCAGAACCCCTGAAAATTTCTGCGGTGGCGTGCCCGGGCTGGCTGATGCCCTCGCGTCGGATCACTTTAGCAGCAGTCATCCCCAAAATTTTGAGATCAAGCCACAGCGACCAGTGATCCACATACCAGACATCTAGTTCAAACTTTTCTTCCCAGGTGAGGGCGTTGCGCCCGTTGANNTGTTCGGGCGAGTAGCGCTCCAGGTATTCCACCAGCAAGGGGCGCGGCCCGACGAGTGACATTTCACCTTTGAGCACATTGAGCAGTTCAGGGAGTTCATCGAGGCTGGAGGCCCGCAGGAAGCGCCCCAGGGAGGTGATCCGTTCCGCATCGGGGAGCAGGTGGCCCTGGGCGTCGCGAGACTCCGTCATCGTGCGGAATTTGCGCAGGGTGAAGAGCTTTCCCTTGTACCCAGGACGCACCTGGGCGAACAAAATCGGGCTGCCATGCTGGATGCGCACCAGCAGCGTTACGAGCAGAATAACTGGGGAAAATAAAATCAATCCAGGGATGGTGAGCAGGAGATCAAAGAGCCGTTTTGATGGAGGAATTCCCTTAGGAAATAACATGGTGGGATTCTACCAAAGATTGCTCGTGCCCTGACTTGGGTTCTGGGTGTTTGCTTGGTCCCATTTGGTTATGACAATTTGATGACAAAANNAAACTTGATCTGTGCTTAAACGTAGAGTAATATTTTTGAGCGAGTATTTTTGAAAACACTAGAAGATGGTGTCAATTCTCAATCATTTTTAGGAGGCTGTAAATGACAAAAAACAAAAGATCGATCCTTATGATGGGAATGCCAGTCGGAGTAGCGCTGTTGCTCTTGCTGGCATTCTTTTTTGCCCTGCCCGGCGGGGTCGTGGCCGCACCTGATGCGCCAACGGCGGTCGAAGGCTTTGGCCCGACCGATCTATTTTTCTCGGAGTATATCGAGGGGAGCAGCAACAACAAAGCGCTTGAGATTTATAACGGCACAAACCTCGATATCACTTTTACGGGACAATACACAGTTGCTCTATATCCCAACGGTGCGACCACACCTTCGTATGTGCAAACCCTAACCGGAGTTGTGGCCAAAGGGGATGTTTACGTGATTGCGAATGCCAGCGCGGTCCAGACGATTTTGGATCAGGCTGACATCATTGAAGGAGCTTACCCGAATGGCGTGGCTTTCTTCAATGGCAATGATGCCGTTGCGCTCTACAAAGATGGAACCCTCATCGACGTGCTCGGCGTAATTGGCGATGCTGCCTATTGGGGCAGCGATGTGACCCTGGTTCGCAAGGACGCAATCGTCTCTGGTTCTGATCCCTTTGCTATTGCTGAATGGGATTCATACGCTCAAAATACCTTCGACTACCTCGGTTCGCATCTTGTAACTGTATGTGGGATTGGGAGTGGGACTAGCACTGATCTAACCATTGATAAGATCGGTCCCACTGAAATCATTGCCGGTGAAGATTTGGTTTACGAAATCACTGTCAGCAATTTGAATATCGACCCAGCCACCAATGTAATCGTCACAGATACACTGCCGATCAGCACCACGTATGTTTCGGATAGCAGCGGCACATCGGTTACAAATCCTAGTTCTGGCGTTTATGTTTGGGATTTTGGCTCGGTTATCTCCAACACGCAAGTGACTTTCAACCTGACTGTGACCGTGGACGCCGCAGTTCCTTATGGCACAATTCTAACCAATCTGGTAACCGTCTCAACGACGGCTGCTGGGGATGATCCCGCCAATAATACGGATGAAGTGCAAACAACGGTGATTCCAGACCCAACCTGCGGCAATCCCGCTACCCGAATCCACATCATCCAGGGCAATGGTATGGCCAGCCCCGAGGATGGCAAAACCCACGCCATTGAGGGTGTGGTGGTGGGCGATTTCCAAACCAGTGCATCTCTGCGTGGTTTCTTCGTTCAAGAGGATGATGCCAACGTTGACGATGACCCCATGACATCCGAAGGCATCTTTGTCTATGACGGCTCTTCACCGGCAGTAGATGTGAGCGAGGGCCAGGTGGTGCGCGTGGTAGGCACAGTTGATGAATATAACGGTCTGACGGAATTAACCAGCGTCAGCAGCGTGGAAGTTTGCTCGACCAGTGGCATCGCTTCAGCGGCCACACCCACCCTGCCCGTGGCAAATATATCGGACTGGGAGTGGACCGAGGGGATGCTGGTCAATCTCACCCAAACCCTGTACGCCACCGAAAACTATAACCAGGGGCGTTATGGCGAAGTTGCCCTTTCGGTCAACGCCCGCCTGGATACCCCCACCAATGTGGTCGAACCGGGCCAGGATGCCATAGACTTAATGGATCTCAATCTCCGCAGCCAAATTCAGATGGATGATGGCCGCACCACGTCAAATCCTGTGCCCCCGGCCTATATCGGCGAGGGAGGCACCTTGCGGAACGGCGATACCCTGCCTGGGCTAACGGGTGTTTTGAACTATTCTTTCGGCGCTTACGAAATTCACCCCACAGAAGCAGTCACTTTCACTCGTGTTAACGCGCGCGAAGCCACCGCACCCGATGTGGGCGGCACCCACAAAGTCGCCAGCTTCAACGTACTCAATTACTTCAGCACGATTGATACGGGCGCTTGGATCTGCGGCCCTTCGGAAAATATGGAATGCCGGGGCGCCGACAATGCCGATGAGTTCACCCGCCAACGCGATAAGATCATCAGCGCCATCGTCAATATGGACGCGGATGTGGTGGGCCTGATGGAGATTGAAAATAACGTCACCGATGCCGCCGTACAAGACCTGGTAGATGGCCTGAATACGCAGGCCGGCGCCGGAACCTATGCCTATATCGACACGGGCGTAATTGGCACGGATGCCATCAAGGTAGCCTTACTCTACAAACCCGCTACGGTTACACCGGTGGGCAATTATGCCATCCTGGATTCTTCGGTGGATCCCACCTTCATTGATACCCTGAACCGCCCGGCGTTGGCGCAAACCTTTATGGGAAACACCAGTGATGAACTGTTCACCGTAGCGGTCAATCACCTCAAGTCCAAAGGTTCAGCCTGTGATGGTGATCCCGACACGGGGGACGGCCAGGGCAATTGCAACCTGACCCGCACCGCCGCAGCCACCGCCCTGGTCAACTGGTTGGCCACTGACCCCACTTCCAGTGGCGAAAGTGCCTACCTGATCATTGGCGACCTCAACTCTTATGCCATGGAAGACCCCATCGACGCCATCAAAGCCGCTGGTTACACCGATCTGCTCCAGACTTTGATGCACCCTTACTCATATGTCTATATGGGTGAGGCAGGCTACCTCGACCAGGCCTTGGCGAACCCCGCGCTGGCAGCTAAGGTTTCAGGCGTCGCAGTTTGGCATATCAATGCCGATGAACCCTCCGCCTTAGATTACAACGATTACAACTTCCCCTTGGGCCTTTATCAGCCCGACCGATACCGCGCTTCTGACCATGATCCCGTGATCGTTGGCCTGGATTTGCGCTGGAAGATTTATCTACCGTTGATGTATCAAAACAGCGGGAATTAGATTCCGCAAATCAGGATGGGCAATCCCATCTAGGACTGCCCATCCTGAAAATCAGAACACCCCCAGGGATACAGTTTCCTGGGGGTGCTTTTATGTGGTTGGAGAGTTATCTTGTTTTAGAAGTTTGACCTTAATCTTGAGCCAACCAATCAAGCGCTTCTTCCATCGTGTTGAAGGCAGAGAATTTCTGCCCAGAAAACGCGCTGACTGCATCTATAAAATATTTGCGGTAGCCGGTGATGCCAATCACAGCCGTTTTCTTGACATATTTGTTCGTATCGGCAGAACTTTTTTGGGCAATTTTGAGGAGTTGAGTTGAAATGGTTGTGCCGCTTAAATCGCTGAGAACCAGTAAAGAGTTTTCGGGCTGTTGTAGCGTGACTTGAGAAGCTGCCTCGAGCTCGTCTTGTGTTGCATGAACATTGCTCCCAAAGCCTGAAAGATCAATATGCCAGATTTTTTTGCCATTATGGTCAACCCACTTCGATTTCATCGGTCACTCTCCAAAATTACGCTTCGTTTTTTGCCACATTCGGGGAACCAGCCATTGGGTCAATCCCGGATTTCTTTTCGTAATATAGAGCAATTCCAGTCGCAATCGCTCCACTTAACTCCCAGGCTGCGATACCCAAGAACATAATGGGTGCATTTCCCGAAAGAACCACTGTGCTGAATACGATAAATGTTAAACAACGGAAGGGAACAGTCCAGCCGTAAAATTTTCTGACGTTGTTAATTGCTGCCAAGATGTAATAAACACCCATATTGAGAGATGCCATGGACGATGCCACAATAAATACGAGCGTGTAATCTGAATTAGCTCGGTTCGCTCGCGCAACGAATTCAAAACCCAGAGTTCGCAAGATAAACTCTGGGTTGATGATTCCAACAATCCCCAATAAAAATGCAATAACCCCAAAAATCAGAATGGTCCAACTGGCTGGGCCTTGTACTTTTAGTTTTTTTGGCATAGAGTGGTTTCTCGGTGATTTGATTTATTTTCAAACTGAATAATACACGCAAATCGAATCCTGGGCAAGTTGAGTATTTCAGTTATCCAGCCTGCGGGTTTTCTAAATGTTGACCGCAGTTTCGGCGGATTTCTGTTGTTCCAACCATATTTTCAACCGGGAGAACATGCCCTCGTGTGATTCTTGAGCTTGTTGGGTGACAAAGCCCAATAACAAGCGTGGTGCCGAAACCGTGACTTTTTCAACCAATCGGGTTCCGCCATTGGAGGGGATACACTGCGTAACATTCTGTAACCGAATCCCCGGTGATTGACGCGCTTCTGAAATCACATCTCCCGCAGGGGAGATTCGAATATCGGCCTCATAAACAGCTTTCATGGTGAAAGGCCCCACGGGCACTCGATCTGTTATTTGGTAGCGCCGGAAATCAACCTCCGGCGGTGTGAGTTCTTCCACTTGAACGATCAAGGGATGGATTTGGTCATGATGGGAAAGATCAGCTAAAAAATTCCGCACATCAACCGGGTCAGCATCAATCCAAACCTCAGTTTCAAAGATTTTCGTTGGTTTCATTCTTTTTCTTTTAAAGGTTAATTCTTTGGGTAACAGGTGGTTTCCAAAACTATGTTTGCCAATTATCTGGTTTACCAATGCTTCTGGGAGAATATCTACGAAACGCTCCAGTTGAATCAATTGTACCCCTAAGCCGCTTTTTAACGCAGATCATATCCGTCATCCGCCGATAAAACCATTCCCCAGCCCTCTCCCTGAAATTTTTTCTTGAGCGCTGCGTGGTCAAAACAAATCTCTTGCGGTATGATTGCGCCGCGTAAATGGATATAATCACTCGCATTCATGTAGAAATGGAGAAATCCCTTATGTCCTTCAAAGTTCCCATGTCNNAGCATGGGCGGCGAGATCACGGCTTTCGAAGCGGCTATGCGCGACTACACTGGGACCAAACACGCCATCGGCGTCAGCTCCGGCACCAGCGGGCTGCACATGTGCGTGCGCGCCGCCGGCATCGGCGATGGCGATTTGGTGATTACCACGCCCTTCTCGTTTGTGGCCTCGGCCAATGTGATGCTCTTCGAGCGGGCGATTCCCGTTTTTGTGGATGTAGACCCCGCGACGGGGAACATTGATCCCCTCAAAGTGCGGGAGGCGGTCGCGGATATTTTAGAGGGGGACGCGGCCAAACAAAAATGGCTGCCACCCCAAGGCGTCCCGTTAAACGCGCCCCTCAAAGGGCTGCTCCCCGTGGATGTGTTCGGCCAACCCGCGGATTGGGATCATCTCCGGGAAACGGCCGATCAATTCCACCTGAAGCTGATCGAAGATTCCTGCGAGGCGTTAGGGGCCGAATACAAAGGCCGCCCCGCCGGGACTTTGGGCGATATGGGCGTGTTTGCCTTTTACCCCAACAAGCAGATCACCACTGGCGAGGGGGCCATGATCGTGACCGATGATGACGAAGCCGCCGACCTGATGCGGGCGCTGCGCAATCAGGGACGGGCGCCGGGCGATACCTGGCTGCAACACACCCATTTGGGCTACAACTACCGCATGGACGAGTTGAGCGCCGCACTCGGCAAGGTGCAGATGGCCCGTCTGGATGAAATGTTGGCACAGCGGGCGCAGGTGGCGAATTGGTATGCCGAACGCCTGACGGAGGTGCCGGGGGTAGAACTGCCCCAGGTAGTGAGCAGCACAACCAGGGTGAGCTGGTTTGTGTATGTGATCCGCTTTGCGCCAGAGATTGACCGGGATGCGGCCGCGGCTAAACTGAAAGAAAATGGTATCCCCTGCCGCCCCTACTTTGTGCCGATCCACTTGCAGCCTTACATGGCCGAAAAATTTGGCTACCGCGAGGGCGACTTCCCCATCACCGAAGATTTAGGTCGCCGCGGCCTGGCGATCCCCTTCTCAGGTGTGATGACGGAGGCGCAGGTGGAGACGGTGTGTGAGGAAATCAAGAAAGTATGTAGGTAAACAGGTAGACAGGTAAACAAGGCAAGGTACCTGTCTACACATTCACCCCCAAAGGAGCAACAAATGAACCCCTCGATGTGGCTGAAAGCCCTGCGCATCATCCCGCGCATTGATAAGGATGAATGGAATAAATTGGATATTCTCTCGAAATGGTTGATCGCCACCCGGGCCGCCGTGCTGGTGATGACCTTCCTCTCGGCAGCCCTGGCCGGGATTTTTGCCGCCCGCGTTGGGCAGTTCCACTTTGTGCCCTGGCTGCTGGTGACGGTCGGGCTGATCCTCTCGCACGCCACCAACAACCTGCTCAACGATTA
>DOTA01000261.1 GCA_003513015.1 Chloroflexota bacterium | reverse complement strand
CATCCCCGCCGGTGAAGACACCCTTGCGCGGCGTAGCCCCAGTATGTTGATCCGCTTTTAGCAAGCCACTTCTGTGGGTCTCAATGCCTGGGGTGGTTGCACCGATGATCGGATCAGGTTTGTAACCAATCGCCAAAATGGCAGTATCCGCATCCATTATAAAATTCGAGTCCTCNNCGGTATCGCCGCCGCCGATGACCACAACTTTATCGCCAATTTCGGGGCGTTGGCACATCTCATGCGGGAGCAGATCCATCTCAACGTTGGAGCGTACCAAAAAATCGGTAGCCTTATAAATGCCGGGTAAATTGATTCCTGACACATCCAGCGTGGAATCTACCGTCGTGCCGACCCCCACAAAGACTGCATCGTATCCCCCCTGGAATAATTTATCCACGGTGATTTTGGGGCCGATATAGGTGTGGCCGACAAAAGTGACCCCTGCTTGCAACAAATCATCCCATATATCGAATACCACACGTTTGGGCAGTTTAAAGTTGGGAATGCCATAGGTGAGCAGCCCACCGGGTGCCGGCCAGGCATCGAAAATGGTGACCCAGTGACCTTTACGCACCAATTGTTCCGCGCAGGCTAACCCGGCCGGCCCCGCGCCGATGATAGCCACTTTTTTACCGGTGAAATCGCCCACGGGGATTTTTACGCCTTGTTTGCGCCGTTCGTAGTGCGTGGTGAAGGCCTCCAGAGCGCCCGTAGGCACCGGTTGCCCTTTTTTCCCCCGCACGCAGGCCCCTTCGCAGAGACGCTCTTGTGGGCAAATGCGGCCGCAAACCTCTGGTAGTGAACTGGTTTGCCGGTAAACCTCGGCAGCTTCCAGAAATTGACCTTGCTCGATCAGCAACATCGCAAATGAAATATCATTACCGCCGGGGCAGGCTTTCTGGCAAGGGGCTGGATCGGGGCAGTGGATGCAACGCGAAGCCTCGTATTTGGCCCATTCTTCATCTAAACGAATAATAGCCTCGTCGAAATCTCGCACGCGTTCGGTTGCTGGCCGCAATGGCAAACCGCGCGATTCAAGTTTCATGCGCGCTTTACGATCCACCGTTGAAAAATCCCGAACCACCTTATCAGACATAATTGCATCTCCTTATGGGTCAACATTGTTGGCTACGGTGAATCTTATTGATTGTGCAATAAATCACAAATTTTGTTTAGAGTATATCAGAAAAGGATTGGCAATTCAACTAGGGATTTTGGGGAAGCGCTTCAAATACCCAGGTTCCATTTTGCTGGAAGCGCACGGCAAAAAGCTCACTTTGTGACAGGGCTATTGGCGAAATCACACCCCCGCGCGCCCCCGTATAAACATAACGGATATTTTCCGCCCGCATCAACGCCCATAATGCGGTTGGGTCATCTCCCGCGGTGCGCACCCCCTCAGCAACCTGATTGACCTGCTCGATTTCTGTGCGCGTACCCATGCCATAAAGCACCGGCGGCGGTAACGTGGGGTGTTGCGTAAGCGCTGAAATCCAATAACCGCCATCGTTACCCATGTACAGACCGTATCCCCAGGCGGTGGGATTAATCAGGATGGTTTCCTCCTCAGGTATGTTCTGATCAATCCAGTGGATCGCCGGAAAATCGGCTTGACGCGCCAAAAACGTGACCGGGTTCAGGGTGGGAATCAGGCGCTGCGCTCCCCAAATCCCCGCCGCGGCCCCCAGGAAAACCAGAATCACGCGCGGGATGAGTTGCCAGCGCCCTGGGATGATTTTATCGAGCAATTCCAGTATGCCGCCGATAGCAAACCCTCCTAAAATGGCCAGGGGCATAAACAAGCTAATTTCCATCGAAACCGGGTTGATAAAACCCGCGCCGGGCAAGCCGGGGATCGCTCCCAGGTTCGCCATCAGATACATCAACGCGGTCCAAAGTAGCACGGTGAGCGTGAAGCGCTGGCGTAACAGAATGCCCAAAACCAACCCAAGGCCCGCCCGGTACAAAGCTGTGAACCCCAGCCCAGGTTTGAGAAAATTCCAAGGGATGGCGCTGAAAGCCGCTTGCCCGCTGCTGAGTTTTTGCCCCACAGGAACCAATAGATTAATTAGGGTGGCGGGCAGCCAGGGAAGTAGGAGCATGAAACTAAGCAATGCCAACCCAACTAATCGAAGCAGAGATTTGAGCCATTGCTGCGGATTGACCTGTGCCAGCCAATAAGCTAGCAGCAGCGCGCCCCAAAAGGCGGCCACGCGGTAGTGGATTAAGAACATGCCGCTGATTGTCAGCGCNNGTGAGTGCCAGGCCAGCCGGTAGCACCAGCAACCCGGCGAGCTGCGTGTAACGCCCCCAACTGGCGTAGTAGGCGGGCATCAGGGTGAAGGCACTCACGATTAAAGCGGCGGCCAGGCTGGCGGCGCGGTTTTTGGTCAGCGTTTTGGTCAGCAAATAGATGGAGAAAACCATCAGGGCGTTGAGCACTTGCCCAAAGATCAGCATGGCCGTGGGAATTTCCAGGCCGGTCAGCCAGATGAAAGCTGCCAGCGCGGTATGAAAACCCAGATGGTAATGATCCGCGCCGGTTGGCAGGTAGGGAACGTAAGTTTCAGGGAGGCCGCCGCTTTCCAGCACCATGCGCGTGATCAAACCATGATGGATCGAATCTACCCAGGCAGGCGCGGCCAGATCGCGTACCATGGCGAAGCGAATGAAAAGTGCCAGGGCGAAGATGGCAATGAGCAGAATGAATCTCAAGTGGTGAGTGGAGAGTGGGGAGTAGGGAGTGGAGAGCGGGGATGGTGCTGCGGAGTGCACGCTTTCAGGTTCAAGGTTGTCAGATGGTAAACTTGCAACTTTTGGCGTGTCACTTGCAGCTTGTAGCTTGCCGCTTG
>DOTA01000436.1 GCA_003513015.1 Chloroflexota bacterium | reverse complement strand
TTTGTCCATTTTCTGGGTAAGGGATTGAAACTTCGGGCGGTAGATTATCTACGGTAACCTGGATGGTTGCGGTGTCGACCTTGCGGTTATCACGCAGTACGATCATCTGGATAGCGAATAAACCATTCAGTTTGCTTGTATCCCAACTTGCCAGCAAACCATCCTCGACCGGATTGGTGCTGTCGGCGCTGATCTGAATCCAAGCTCGGGGATTCAATCCCTGGCCAGCCTGCAAACGATAGGAAATAAAGTCATCCCCGCTGGCGGTGCCAAAAATCTCGATAGCCCCGCTGACACTGCTAAACATCTGAGGTGCGGTAATCTTAGCCGCTTCGTTGATCGGCGGCATGGCGATCACATCGTACGATTCGGGTGGGACGGCTATTTTATTTTCTTGCGCCCACTGGGTGGCAATCGGCGGCAGTTGCATATACACCCGTTCCTCCACCAATTCGGGTGGAGTAAATACGGTTGCCAGCAGCCCTGTTTCCCGGTTGATTTGGGAGGCCTGGTAAAGCGTATCGAATTGGGTGGGTTCGTTGCCATTCAAGAAAACTTCGCTCACCACTGTCAGACAATGGCGGGTGGGCAACTGCCCCGAGGGATCGCAGACATCCACAAAGCTGATGCCCGGGGGCACCTCCCAGGCGGCGGGGGAGAGTGCTTGGGTGGCGTATTGGGTGATCACATTCCATAAAGCCGCGCTCACCTTAGATGGTATCGCGCCCTCCGAAGCCGGGTTTCCATTGCCGGCCCAAACTCCCACCACAATTTGGGGCGTGTATCCAATCGTCCAGGTGTCTTGTTGGTCGCTGGTTCCACCCACTTTAGCGGCCGCGGGGCGTCCAATCTCTAAAGCGTTTGGGTGTCCCAAACTGGGCCAGCGAGCGGCTTCATCACTCAAAACATGCGTAATCAGGTAGGCTAGCTGCTGTGTAATCACCGGGCGGCGCTCGGTATCGGGTTCTGCCAGCCATTCTTCCCCGTGAATATCCGTGATTTTCAGCACGGTGATGGGGTTAAGCGGCGGCAAGCTGTGGACATCGCTTGTGCCAAAAGGCTGCCCAACCATCAATCCCTGGTTAGCGAAGGTGCTGTAAGCGTGGGTCAATTCCAGCAGCGTAACCTCGCCGCCATCCAAAAGCAGCGAGCATCCCTGGCAGTTCGAGGCCCGGCTGGTGCCGGCGTAACGCGCAAATGAGGTCAGCCCCAACTCTTGGGTGGTGCGCCAAACATTATCCGCACCGATCTGGCTCATCATTTGAATGGCAGGTGTCAGATAATCATTAGCGAGCGCCAGCCGCAACCGCACTGGCCCTTTATATTGCTCGATTTCTGGCAGGGTAACATCCGGAATTTCAAGGGGGACATCCCAAAGCAGGCTGGCTGGACTGAACCCGCGGGTGAAGGCCGTTAAATAGAGCAGGGGAGTCAACATGGAACCGGGAGGGCGTCCGGGCAAATGGGCGGGATCAACTCCCTGGGTTGGATCACCTACCAATGCCAGAAGTTGTCCTGTGGTGGGGTCGAGCACCACAATGGCGGCACTTAAATCTGGCGGCAGGGATTGCTGGTCAATGGATAACGTAGGCAGCAAGCGCGCCGCCGGGCAAAGCTCCGGGTCAGCAGAACTCGCGGCCCCTGGATTTTCCAGGCGAGCAATGAGCGCGTTGCGCGCGCAATTTGACTGTTGGAGCAGATCATAATCCAACGAGGTAGTGATCAGAAAACCACCGCGTTCGATTTGTTCCAGATCGTAAGTATGGGCCAATTGTTCCCAAACTAGATTTAGATATGCCTGGGCAGGATTGTCGGCTTGGGGCAGGCGCGCTCGAAAGCTAAGCTGCTCTCCCGCGGCTAGGATGGCCTCCTCGGGCGTGATGTAAGCTTGGGCGACCATGGCTTCGAGCACAATTTTCTGGCGTTTGAGTGCTTCTTCGGGCGCGTCAATGGGGTTGAGGGCGGGAGCCTCGGCAACGGCTGTCAGGAGCGCAGCTTCGGGCAACGTTAGTTCTGAGGCTGGTTTACCATAATAAACTTGCGAGGCTGCATCCACACCATACGCCAAATTGCCATAATAGGCACTGTTCAAATACCATTCCAGTACTTTAGGCCGCCCGAACTGGTTGATCAATTGGACTGCCAGTAAACGCTCGCGTAAAGCCCGTGGCAAACCGGGTTCTTCATTTTGAATCAGTAATTCTGAAACCAGACGTTGCGAGATTGTCGTGGCCTGGTTGCTGGATAATCCATCCAGTGAAAAACCGGGATTGCTCCAAAATGTGGGGTCCGTGATGGCAACCGTGGCATCCACCATTACGGGTGCAATAAATTCACTGGCATTCGGGGATGTTTCAGGAGAGATGGGCAAGTAGCGGCGTTCGCTAACAGCCGGGTTTTGCACCGTTTGCAGAATATGTTCCCCGCTGCGATCAAATATTAAAGTAGGATGCAGTAAAAGTCCATTCGGTGGATCTAGCAACAAAGTGATTGTCGCCAGGGAGGGCAAATCTTGAATTAGGTTGGTGTAGGCAAGCGGGATAGCAATCAGCGTGCCTGCCATCAACAGCGTAAATAAAAACGCAAAACTTATCCCAAAACACCCGATTGGATTTCTTTGGGCTATTTCTCGGCGTTTCTGGCGATATTGAATAATCTGAGGCGCGGCAGGCATAATTGAATTTTACATCGTTTTGGGATAAAGGAAAAGCTGATACCTGAAACGGCCCCCATCCCAGGTATCAGCTTGGTTCATGCAGGCCCCTGCTCCAGTACCCCATCACACTGCACGGCCGGTGGGCATTTGTAGCAATATCTTAACAAGTTGATATTGCCAAAACCTTGCCAGCCAGTCAGATTTTGTGATTTTCTCAATAAATTGGGGAGGTTTGTTGCAATATTCGGGGGAAATAGACTGCCAGATGGTGCTATTTCGCAAACCAGTGATTAGAGTGGATCAGTTACGATCCGAGAGCGCATTGAAATTTGTTCCTGAAAACCATAATAAGCTTTGCGAGTTTCGGGATGTGAGATTTGATTTTCAAAATGTTCCAACAGTGCTTCGATCCGCCGCTTGGGTTGGCTTGGATTTTCCCCTTGAATGAGCAGCAAACGCTCCAGGGTTGCTTGAACTTTCAATTCCCCCCAGGGATTTTGCACCAATTGGGCCTCTGCGACAACAGACTGCAACTGATTGAGCGCTGTTTCAGGTTTTCCATCTGCGATGGCAGCCTCGGCCAGGAGGCAAACTGCGCTGACATGATAGCTACCGATTCCTCGATCGCTGGTTTCTTGTTCAAGTTCAGTTGCAAGCAAACGGGCATTTTGCCAATCTCCTTGGGCCGCGTAAGCCAAAGCCAAACACAATTTTGAAGTAATGATGCCAATCCCAATTGAGAATTGATTGACAACATTTTGAGCCATCATGATATTTTCAAGCCCATTCGGCATCGCAAGGTAATGTTGAACAAGCCCCAGGCGATACAGATTATCAAATCCCAAAAAGTGATTCGGTAACCCATCAAATCCCTGCTGATAATAATTCATTGCGCCCGGATAATCATGGAGCATACGGTGAATTTCACCCAGTGCGCGATATCCTAAAGCTGCGATATCATACTGTTCGTATTTCTGCCCAATCTCAATCGCAGATTCTGCATGCCTGCGGGCAGAATCGAGATAGCCAATCCCGACTTCTGAGATGGCTACATAACTGTTGAGGTACCCCAACATGCGCCAGCCTTGGATTTTTTCTGCTAGTTCGATACCATTGAGCGCGGTTTCGCGTGCATCAGAAAATTTTCCCATGTAAATTTTAGCTAGTGATTGAATACTGTAAGCCTGGACAATTGAATAGGTATGTGGGCCTCGTTGGGCATACTCAAAAGCTTTTACACCATTTTCATATGCGTTAACGGGGTTTCCGAATAATATTTCTAGCAGTGCAATTTGGTAGTGAGTGTTGCTGAGTGCTTTATAAATTCGGGAATCGCGAATATCAGTACTGAGTATCAAAGCATTTTGAAAAGAAACCAGCGCTTCATCCAGACGGTTGAGCATATATAAGAAGGTGCCGCGGTGGTTGAATGCTTCTACCAGCTCAAAACAATTTGAAATTTTTCCAAGGTATTCGATGGCCTGATTGGCGTATTCTAGGCCCAGCTCGAAATTATTCGCGGTCATACAAGCATCACTTAATGCATCTAACCCGCTTCCGATCAATAGGGGGCTGCCGCGTTCCTCGCCGATTTTGCTTAACTCATGCCCAATGTGCTTCAATAAATTTGTTTCTGTGGCGTTATAAGCCAGATCGTTCCAATCGGCATAAAACTGATAAATTTCTTGGGTGCTTAACTCAGTTTCGATTTGCTGCAAAATATCTTCCGCACGTTCGTAGCTGAGCAAGGCGTCTTGCTTGGAAAATAGCGCACGGGCACGCTCTGCCGCTTTAATCCAATAACGGAAGGCTGTGATTAATTCACCTGCCCCACTGTAATGATGGGCTAGCACGGCAGGTTGTTGAGGTTTTTTGTTCAGTGTTTGTACGATGCGCCCGTGGAGTAATCGGGCACGCGCCGGAGGAATCATTTGGATCAGGGTTTCCCGAATTTTGTCGTGAGAGAAACGGTAAAAAAGCTCTCCTCGGTGCTGATCATCGGGCATAATTAGTAGATCTTTCTCTAGCTCCTCCAAAATGGGTACTAATTCCTCCGGATTTTTCAAACAGGCTTTTTCCAGAACTTCCATCGAAAATTCTGAGCCGATCAGCGCGGCGACATTGAGCGTATCCTTCGTTGCTGGGTGAAGCCTTTGAATGCGCATTAGAATCAGGTTTTGTAAATTTTTCGTTGATGGCAAACTGGTATCAGATGAGGATACATCCAGATCGGTATCAACAAGCGCTCGCAGGATTTCCAAAACAAAAAAAGTGTTCCCGCCCGAATCAGAGATCATCTGGTTGACAAACTGCTCCGAAGGCTCAGATTTTAGCAAATAAGTTGTCAGATTCCGAATATCCTCTCGCTGCAAATGGCGAAGCTGGTAAACGGAAGCTAATTTTGATTGTTGGATCGAAACCAGCATATCGTTGAAAGAATCGGTCATATCTTCTGGGCGGGCAACCATTGTGAGAGAAGCTGATTGGGTGAAAGGAGCGCGCGCCAACAGATATGCCACCGTGGCCAGCGTGGCTTCATCTGCCCAATGGGCATCATCGATTACCAAAAAGAGCGAATGATGGGCGTTCATCAACAGTAGAACTTGGCGGATGCTCTCGAAAATCATCGCTTGGGAATATTCGACCCCTTCTAGCATTGAAAATAATCTCAGATCAGCGCGGATTTGCGCTAACTCGGGAATTAACCCCACAAGGTGATTGATCCATATTGGGGATAGAGTCTTCCATTCATCCTCAGTTACATAACGGCGAAACAGCTCCACAAAGGGCTGAAAAGGCTGCATGCTTTCCAATGGGCGGCAGATCGTCAGCAATACTCTGGGCTGGGGGTTGATTTGGTGAATAAATTCTCGGATCAGCCGCGATTTTCCCTGTCCCGATTCTCCCAAAACAATCAACGCCTGCCCGCGCGCAATAATTTGGTGGATCTCGGTCATTGCATTTTTTCGCCCCATAAAAGGCACATCCAAACTGGGGTGAAGTTCCCACTTGGGCTTGATATCGGGTACGGTAGGATCATCCGACTGATAGATTTTTTCGAAGATTCGAGTCACGCGTGGTGACGGATCAATACCCAACTCCGCGTGCAAGCTTTCCCGCGTCTGCTCGTAATACGCGCGGGCTTCATCTGAAAGACCTAACTTTGCTAAATTCTGGATTATCCGAATGTGAATATCTTCATTGTACGGTTCATACTCTTGGGCGATGCGCGCATAATCCAACGCTGATTGAAAATCTCGCATCACGGCCGCGTGATCTGCTAAGTGGCTTAAAAGCGTGAAACGCAGGCATTGCACCCGCTCAACGGCTTGCTGCATCCAGTTATCGAGTTCAGCGCTAGGAAAAGACACACCTTGCAATGCCCAAACATCACGCCACAAGTTGTTGGCTTGAGTCAAAAGTTTGTAAGTATCTTTTGGCAAAGGTTCATTTTCTGGAATTTGTGAGGGAATTTGACCAGCCTGATTGACAAGCGTTTCAAAATGTAGCCGATCCACATAAACTCGCTCAAAATCCAAACCAATTTGCCCGGCGCGGCTGATGATTAAATCTGCATCCGGTAATCCCCCTCGCAAACGGCTGAGTGTTTCCGTCAAACGCGGGCGACCGGCTTTGGCACTCCCCTCCCAAAACAAATCTAAAACAACTTCGCGCGGCACCAGCTTGCCCTGCCAGGCCAGATAATACAACAAAGCCCGCGCACGCTGCCGTTGGATTGAGATCAGTTCATCATTCCAACGCACCACAGGCGGGCCAAGCAGGAAAATTTTTAGTTTTTCTGTCATATTTGTCCACGATTTAGACACGTGGTATCGCTACCAAAAAACTCTTCTTATTTTACTCCCTAAACAATCAGATTACATTAATNNTGAAAAAGCCCGGCAGGTTCTACCGGGCTTTTCTCTCTGAAATTTTTGAGGGTATCCGTTATGGATGGGTGCTCAAATTTTGGGCAGATTGCAAAATCTCTTGAGCCGATTTCAACGTTCCCAGGCTGACTTCCCCCAGCATTTGCGCTAACTCGTTCAGCCGCGCTTCCCCTGTGATGAGTGTCACCGAGGTGGTGGTACGGCCATCCTCGATCTGTTTCTGCACCTGAAAATGCTGCTGCCCAAAGGCCGCCAGTTGCGGTAAGTGGGTGATGCACAAAACCTGGTGCCGGTTTGTCAGTTGCCAGAGTTTATGCCCCACTACCGTGCCCACGCGCCCGCCAATGCCCTGATCGATTTCATCGAAAATCAGGGTGGGTACGTGATCGGCTTGGGCCAGTACATTTTTGAGGGCTAACATCAAGCGCGCGGTTTCGCCGCCGGAGGCGATTTTCACCAGGGGCTTGAAGCCCTCTCCGGGGTTAGTTTCAACTAAAAATTCCACGCTTTCGAGTCCGGTGGCATCAAAGGTCACGCGTTCTCCCTCGGGCAGCGGAATCCCCTGCGGGTCTGGCCGTCTGGCAAAATCCACCTGAAAACGCGCCCCGGCCATGCGCAAATCGTCTAGCTCCGTCTCGATGGATTGGGCAAGCTGCTCCGCCGCGGATCGGCGTTTTTGGGAGAGCGCCAGCCCGCGCTCCGCTAACTGGGCGAGCAGTTTTTCTTGCTGGGTTTGCAACTCTTGCAAGCGTTCTTCGGCGTGGGTGATGCTGTCTAAATCCTGGCGGGCCTGCTCACCAACCGCCAAAATGGCTTCGATGGAGTCGCCATATTTACGCTTCAGGCTGTGAATAAGATCGAGGCGCTCTTCGACTTGTTCCAGGCGTTTGGGGTTGAACTCGACCCCCTCTAAATAAATCCGCAGTGCGCGGCTGAGATCGGTGGTTTCTTCAAAGATGGTGTTGGCCTGAGCGCTAAGATTGGCTTGCGAGGCGTCGATGCGCGCTAAATTGTTGAGAGCGTTGACCACTTCGCCGAGCAGATCGCTAATGGCCGGGCTTTCGGGGTTTCCGTCATCGAGGTGTTCGAGCGCTTGCTGGCTCAAATTTGCCAGGCCTTCGGCGTTGGCCAGCCGGGTGCGCTCTTCCCGCAGATCAGTTTCTTCGCCAATTTTTAGGTGGGCGCCATCAATTTCTTCCACTTGGTAGGTGAGCAAATCGGCGCGGCGAGCGGCATCGCGCTCGTTTTTGCGCAGGGCATCTAACTCTCGCCGCACGGTTTGGAGTTGCTTATAGCTTTGGCGATAAGCATCTTGCAGTTCGGCGGTATCTGCGAAACCATCCAGCAAACCCAGGTGTTCGCGCACCCGCAGTAGCGAGAGATGTTGCGATTGCCCGTGGATATCGACCAGATATTCGCCAATTTCGTGCAGCAAACTGAGGTTCACGCTGCGCCCATTCACGCGCGCCACATTGCGCCCATTCGCTCTCAACTCACGTCCCAAAGTGACATAATTGGGATCGTCGAGCAAATCTTCGGCCTCCAGCAAGGCGTGGATCGGCGTGCGCACGGCTGCGCTGAGAGCAAAGGTGGCTTCCACGCTGGCGCGCTCGCTCCCGCTGCGGATCAGCGTAGTATCAGCCCGATTCCCCAGCACGGTTTCTAGGGCGTCGATGATGATCGACTTGCCCGCGCCGGTTTCACCCGTGAACACGGCCAATCCCTGCCCAAATTGGAGTTCAAGTTGGTCGATGATGGCGAAATTTTCGATGCGTAATTCGTTTAGCATAAACTTCTCGGTTTAGCGTAGCCAGTCGTGAAAGCGTTAGCGTTTAAAAACCATGCCTCGCAGGCGATAATATACGGTTGAGGTCACGATAGAACTGTAAATGCCGTACCATAAAATCCCTAGCAAGTTAAAAGCCAGAATTTGACCCAGCAGGCCGGGCAAACTGCCGACCAGGGCACCGGCCGCAGCGGTGAGAAACAAATATTGTGCGCGCCTGCGCCGAACCGCCACGCGCACAGCTTCGGCGGTGATGGTGCCGGCAATGGGGGCCAGCAAAATAACGAAAAAGCTCAAACGGGGACCGATCAGCCCGCCGATGAACGAAAGCGCGATTGCCACGAAAAAAGCAATCGGATAGTCGATCATTTCGGCAGTTTCAAAGGATTTCTGCTGGCCGCGAATACATTCTTTACAGCGATAGCCGGTATCCGTTAGCACGGCGCATTTGCCGCAAATCGGTTTTTCGCAGCGATTGCAGCGCAGCATGGTTTCGGCATCAGGATGATTGGCACAATGAAGCATATCAGTCATTTTGCGTTTCCTATCGAGGGATTGTTATACATATAAGGTGTCAGATTCCGGTAAAAATATCCGGGATCTTGGATACGCAGGAATTTTACCGTATGATGCCCAGCGCGCACATAGACTTGATCGCCATCTTCCAAAGTAAGAGGAGGCTGCCCATCGCGACAGATGATGGCCTGATGATCGGTGCGCACTGTGATGTTAACGGTGGAACCCTCGGCGAGCACAATCGCCCGATCAATGGATAAGTGGGGTGCTACCGGCACCAGCAGGATGTTCCGCAACTCCGGGGGTAAAATCGGCCCCCCCGCGGCCAGGGCGTAGGCCGTTGATCCTGTAGGGGTGGCGGCGATCAAACCATCGGCCACATAGGTTGTCAGAAAACGTCCATCCACATGGGCATCCAAATGCACCGGTCGCACAATTTCACCCCGACCAACAAAGACCTCGTTGAGCACGTTCCAGCAGCCAACCTGTTCCGTGCCGCGGATTTGTTCGGCCTCCAGCATCATGCGGTCTTCCAGCCAACCTTCGCCCGCGAGCAGTTTGCCGAGCGCACTTTCCCACTCCTCGCGTTGGATGGCGGTCAGAAAACCAAATTTCCCCAGGTTCACCCCCAGGATGGGAACACCATGTGGGGCACACAAGTGACCAGCGCGCAGCATGGTGCCATCTCCGCCCAGGGCAATTAGCAAATCGACTTGCTTTACTTTCACCTGATAGCGCAGAGCCTCATCGTAAAGCGATCCCGAAATGGTTTCGATCCCCCGATTTTTCAGGAAACCGGCAATTTTTTCGGAATCTACAAAGGCCTGAGGCAGTTGTGGGTGGGCCGCAATCGCAATCCGTTGAAAATTTAGCGTTTGTGTCATCCGGCTAAACTCTGATTACAGTTCTCTTCAAAGCCGCAACGCGTGCAGCGCGGGGGCAATTCGTGCGAGCGGTTAACCACCGTGCGGCGTTCCTGGTAGCGCATTTCGGAAACCAGTTCCAAAAACGCATCTTCCATTTCGGGGGTGTAATCCACGCGAAAAGTGCGGTTGGGGTAGTGCAAAATGCCATACCCGGGGCGAACACCCGTCTCGCGCTCGATCAGATAACAATAAGCCGCCAGTTGGTAGATGTGCGAATCGTAGGGCGAATCTTTGACCCGTGAAGATTTGACTTCCACCGGGATGATTTGCTGCCCCTTTTTTACCAGATAATCCGGTTTGCCCGTTAACCCCAAAAGTGG
The DNA here is from genome assembly GCA_003513015.1 of Chloroflexota bacterium. Lineage (GTDB taxonomy): Bacteria > Chloroflexota > Anaerolineae > Anaerolineales > UBA11858 > UBA11858. The sequence continues at coordinate 2,577 of DOTA01000436.1, read as the reverse complement.
ATCGTAGAACGGTTTTTCCACCGGACCCCAGGCGTGCGTATCCGCGTAGATCACCTGACCCCCGGGTAACCCCGCAGATTTGCGCTGGCGAGCGGCTTGCCAGAAAATCAACAAAGCGATAATGAGCGTGATAAGCGCGGCGGGTAGCATCAAATTTCTTGATTTGCGTGCAAATTATAAAATGGACTGGGTCGCGTAAATCGCAAACAGCACCAAGGCGGCCAAGAGCATGGCGTAAGCCAGGAAGCGTAACATTCCGCTGACCAGCACGCTGCGCCCGTGTTGATAATGAAGTTGCGTGCCTTCAGCCAATTCTTCAACATTGGCTGAAGTGATGCCTTTTTGCTGGTACCACCAGGCGCGCTTGCAATATAAAAAGGTGCTGATCTCCGAAGCTCGGATGGGGCGCATGATTTTACTCCGGGGAGTTTTCGGCCATCTTTTTTTCGAAGATTTGCAAGTGTTGTTCCAGGCGGGCTTGTCGCAAGCTGATGGTCAGATCGCCGCGGGTGCGTTCTGTGACCCCGCGCACAATATCTGTCAGGCGGCGCAAACCTCCGGTAATGGCATCAGGATAATCCATCGTCACCAGAACCGCGTAGATTTCATCCATATTTTCCAAAAGCCGTTCGGCTTCTTCAGAGTGATCGTGCCGTAAAATATCCATACAGCGCCGGCGCAACTCACCTGCGGCTTCCGCCAAGCCTTTGAGATAAGTGTTATGCTCCACGTTGAGTTCTTCAGGGGTGGGCAGGGCCTCATTCATGATTAACGCCCGCGTGATGTTGGCTTCCGCATATTCTTTGAGAGCATCTTGCGTGTAGCCTGCATAGTAAATATCCGGATATTTTGTGGNNAGCAAGCGCGCTTGCTTAAGCGCCTGATCGCGCACTTTGGTGCGGTCCTCAAACGATTCGTGGATGCGTTCAATAATTTCATCTAAATTTTGCATATTATTCACTTTTGGGGGGGACGGAAAAGGTGTTCGGCCAGGGAAGAGCTATCGCCCGGCATTTTTATTTCGCCAAAACTGGCCTCATATTTTGCCAGATTTTCACTCAAAGCCCGATGAAACAATTTGGCGCTCAGGGGGCTCATCAAAATGCGGCTAACCACTTTAGAGGCGGCCATGCCCGGCAAGATGCGAGCAAAATCAAAAATCATTTCTGAGGGCGAATGCGTGATGCGTACCACATTCACATAGGATGGTTCCAAATCTTCAGGAATTTCCATCTGGGGAATGGGTTTTGGGCTGGGAGGGGTGGCTTGAGTCATTGGGTTGCTCCATGAATGAAAAAGGGCATTTGCGCGCGCAAATGCCCTTTGGTCTCTCTTCGTTTTAGAAGGGGATATCGTCCTCTTCCATCTGCCCGCTGTGGGGAGCGGAAGATTGGAACGCATCGTCCTCCTGGCGGCTGGAAAGGAAGCGCACCGTTTCGGCTGTGATTTCAAAAGAAGCCCGGGGTTGTCCATCCTGCCCGGTCCAAATGCGCGGCCCACCGGTGGCGGTGTCGGCATTCATCCGGCCCTCCACCAAAACTTTGCTGCCGCGGCGCAAATACTGGTTGCAAGTTTCCGCCTGTTTTCCCCAGGCCGAGACGCGAAACCAGGTGGTCTCTTTGACCAATTGGCCGTTTGAATCCGTGTATTGGCGATTAGTGGCCACTGAGAAGTTGGTCACCGCCTGCCCGGATTGGGTGTAGCGCATTTCGGGGTCGCCCCCTAAATTGCCCGCAACAATAACTTTTTGATACATGGGAATCTCCTTTTTTCAGTGAGCGGCCTGTGTTTCAATCCGAATGAACGCCATTCGGGCCAGTGCCTTTAGAACACTCACCGTAGTTTTTCAGAACAATTGTACTCGAAAGTGGGGGTGGCGTAAATTGGGGGTTTTAGGGTTTTCGATCCTGCTGCCAGCTTTGGGCTCGCGCAAATAACTCTCCCAACGGGTGCAACTCGCGGAACGGGAGCGTGAAATTCTCGGTTTGGGTACGGGAATACTGAAAGACGCGGCTGCCCGCGGGCAAGCGCGTTGCCTGTTGCCGAAATTCCCCGCGGGTGATGTATCCGCCAAAAATGATCTCCATCCCATAAACCCAGATATTGCACCATTCCAGGGGATCAATCAGCAGGGTTTCGTTCAACGCGGCGCTGTGGACGCCCATCGTCCCGTCTGGGAAGTTGGGCGTGTACAGGTAGCTGAGCGTGCAAAATTCAGATCGGAGGGTAGCGCGCTTTTGGGGCGGCAAAACGATCTGCTCGCTTTGGCGTTGGTGCTGCGGGTTTTGCCCACCCAACTCCAGTTTGATGACGGTTGAGGCGTTCGATTTGACGGCCAATTGCCCCAGAGAGGCCCATTGGGTTGGTTTGGCCCAAGTTTTGGGCAGCGCGTAGATCAGGTAGATCGGTTGGTTGGCGCTGATGGCGGCTTTGAGTGTGTTTTGGTTGGGCGTTACCAGCGCCATAAGAAAAGCGAAAATGTAAAGATCATCATTGTTGAGATGTTTGCTATTGATCTGATCGACCGGGACGAGCGCCTGGGCCTCCAAAAGTTGCTGTGGCGCTTTGCGCACCTGG
>DOTA01000411.1 GCA_003513015.1 Chloroflexota bacterium | reverse complement strand
CAGTTTATCGAAATATTGTTTATTGGCTGCAGCCAGCCCTTCGCCCAAAGCGGCGACGAACAGCACCAGCAGGGTGATGAGCGCAATCACCAGGCTGAAGAGTAAAAAGCGCCCACGATTGCGCCAAACTTCTTTGAAACTCAGGTATAGAGCCATAATTTTTCTCCGATGGTCGAGATTATTTACCTTGATAGTCTAAATATACTCGTTTGTTTTTGTTTTGTCAAGTATTTGTAGATAATTTGTATTGTTTTAAATTTTGCTTCTGGGGGTAACTTTTGCAGCCAAAGTGTGTTCTATGTTTTAGAAATTTGGTGGCAACTGCCAATCCACAATCATTCACAATTTAGGAGAAAAAAATGACAACTACATACGAAACAGATCAAAAATTTGCCAATGCTATCTTTCTTTTAGGTGGCATCATCTCTTTGGTTTTTGGTGTCTTGTTGATCGCTCGCACCAAGGGAACCATCGAAGTTATTATGCTGTTCGTGGGCTTATGGTGGCTGATTCAGGGATTGTTCAACCTGTTGGGCGTTTTCATCGATAAATCTCAATGGGTCTGGAAGCTCATCAGCGGGGTTTTTGGCGTGCTTGCCGGTCTCCTGGTTTTGAACTTCCCCCTGGCGGGTGGCGCGATCTACTTCTCGTTCTGGGTGATCCTCATGGGTATCCTCGGGCTGGTCTTCGGCGTTGCTTTGCTGATCGCCGCCTTCCAGGGCGGCGGCTTGGGCGCTGGCCTCTTGGGCGCGGTGAGCATTATTATCGGCGTTTTGATGATCTTCAATTCCCTGGTGACCGTGCAGGTCTTGTTATGGATTTTCGCGGTTCTATTGATTGTCCAGGGTGCCATTGCTATTTACGTGGGCGTAACCCAAAAAGCCTGATCCCCCAATTTAGAACGCACAGCCTCCCAAAACCGGGAGGCTGTTTTTTTGTGGCGTCAAAGCCGTATCTTTTAGCGTGTGAGCACGTCTAATGGATTGGCTGACGCAAACATTGAGGTTGTGGATCTTCAAACAAGTGAAAGGAAAGAGTATTGTGCAAAAAAAGCGGATCTATCTCATCGTATTGGCGAGTTTTGCGCTTTTGATCATGTTTGGGGGGCTGCTGTTAATCGCACCCCAACCCCAAGAAATTGCCCATCACATGGCACCGAATGATAATAACGCGGACCATATCAATCTCGATATGGTTCATCACGGTATTGATTTGGGTGCTATGCCAGATGCTCCTGAGAATGAGATGGGGAATCAATATCGACAGCTTTGGGCAGAGCCCTAAGAAATTTCTCTCTTTGTTTAAAATCCTGACTGCTCTCAGGATCTCCTATTCTCACAGCACACCCCAGCCATCACCTGGGGTGTGCGCCTTTAAGCGATGCGTGATCCCTTTGGGCGAGATGTTGATCGAGCAGCGCCACCAGTTCATCCCGTGAATAGTTGTGTTGGGGATTATCGTTCTCATCCAAAAGTTTGGCGATGAGGGCATGGATCACGCGATTGCCTTCCCAGTGGGTACCCACCAGATAGTGTCGTTTCGGCTTTGGGGAAAACAAAGCCTGGTAGACTGCCTCAGAAACGATCTCCGGTGAAGATGGTTTGCGGTTCGTTTCCGATTCAGGTGCATCATCAGAAATTTCTTCAGGCTCCTCTTGGAAACTTGCCAGCACTTGTTGGGCTTCCTCGGCGAAGGGCGGCGCGGCGCGCTCAAAACGAGCGAAGGTGCCCGCGGCTGAGTTTGCTCCAATCTCCGAAATAATTCCACCTGGCTGCACAATGCTGACCATCACGCCGTAAGGTTCCAACTCCAGGTGCAGGGCCTCGGTGTAGGCTTCCAGGGCATGCTTGGTCATGGTGTAAGGACCATAATATTTGCTGGTGATCAGGCCGCCTTGCGAGCCAATATTGACGATGCGACCCTGCGATTCGATCAACAAACGCACGAATGCATTGCTCATCCGGTGCGGGCCAAAGACATTGACATCGAAAATCTCGAGCATCTCGGCCTCATTCCAGGTATGGAGCGGGCCTAAAGCACCAATGCCAGCATTGTTGACCAGGCCATACAGCCCCAGGCCGCGCCCCGCGATCAACTCATAAGCCGCCTGAATTTGGGCTGGGTTGCGTACATCCAGTGCGAGGGGTGTAACACTTTCGATTTCCGCCAGGGCCGCCAAATCTGCGGCTTTACGGGCGGTGGCGTAAACGGAGTGGCCACGTTCAGCTAAATATTTTGTGAGATGATGCCCAATCCCGGAACTGGCTCCGGTGACCAAAATAGGTTGGGAGAGTGCGTTTGTCATATTGATTCCTCGCAAATTGACATCTTGACTTTAGCATGGATTCTAAATTAGAATTATTTTACCATTTAAAATATTTCAAATAATTGAATTAGATTGAATATCATGCAAATCGAAGAAGAATTTCTCGTCACCGATTTAGAAACCATCAAAATCATCAGCGACCCGCTGCGGGTACAGATTTTAGAGCATATCGGTTTGACCAGCGACCAGGGGAATCTCATCACGGTCAAAGAGTTGGCTGATACCCTGGATATTTCCCCCACAAAATTGTATTACCATATTAACCTACTGGAGAAGCACGATCTCATCCGAGTGGCAGAAACCCGCGTCGTTTCGGGAATCATCGAGAAACGGTATCAAATCCGGGCCAGGCGCATCCGCGCGGAGTTAGATCTCTCTCAAGATAGCGAGATCAACCGCGATGAAGGGTTGCAACTCACTTTGTCGTCCGTCTCTACCATGTTTGATACGGCTTACAACAATATCGAAAAAAGTTTTCGGCTGCGCTTGCAAGAAATTGCTGAAGCCCAATCGAACCTGGAAAAATCATCCTGGTATTCATCTCAGAGCATGTTGCAGTTATCACCGGAACAAGCCCAAGATTTTACGGGTGATCTAAAGGCGCTGGTAAATAAATATTCCGAAGTGAACCACCCTGAGGGTCTGGTTTTTGGGCTGACGATTTTGTTCAACCCGAATTATCACCTGAACCGGCCCGGTGAGGGCGAATGATCCACTAAAAACCAAAAAGGAGCGTTAGATGCAAAAAAATATCCAACAAGAGATCGAGCGTCTCAAAGGGATGGGCGCCACCTACGTGGATGCGCGCTGGTATCCCTTTGAAGATGCCAACTACCTGATGATGTGGAATGGCAATCTCAAAACCGCCACATCCGCCCGTGAAAGCGGGATCGGCATCCGGGTGCTGTATAAAGGTGCTTGGGGCTTTTCGGCTTCTTCCGATATGAGCAACTTGGGGGCGCTTTTCGATAAAGCTTTCGATAACGCCCGGGTGGCCGCCGAGCGGGTGACTTTCCCGATTCGCCTGGCCGAAAAGGATGCCATCCAGGCGCAGTTCGAAAGCCCCTGCAAAATCAATCCTTTCGAAGTGCCGCTCTCTGAAAAAGTAGCTTTTCTCCAAACTATGGATGAAAAACTGAGTCAGGCCGGTGTTGAGCAGCGCATCAGCGATGTAAACTTCATGCGCAAACAGATTATCTTCGCGGATTCCGAAGGCAGCGAGATCGAAAAGCTCATCACCGAGGTTTTTGTGGGCTTGCAAGTTACCGGACGAGATGCCCAGGGCGAATCCCACGAGCGCAAATATCGTTTGTCACGCCTGGGCGACAGCCGCGGTTGGGAATCGATTGACCAGCAGCTTTTTGGCGAAAACGCCGAGCGGATTGTCAGAGAGTTGAATCAGGTTCTGGTGGCGGATAACTGCCCCAAAGAGGATCGCAGCGTGATTTTGCTGCCCGGCATTATGTTCCTGCAAACCCATGAGACCATCGGCCACGCCCTGGAATTGGATCGCATTTTGGGTTACGAACTGGCCTATGCGGGCGGTTCCTTCGTGACTTTGAATGATTTTGGTTCGTTGCGCTACGGCTCCGAGAAACTCACCGCCCGCGCCGATGCCACGGTGCCTAACTCTCCCGGCAGCTTTGGCTTCGATGATGACGGTATCCCCGCGCAGGATAATGTTTTGATCGACAAAGGCATTCTGGTGGGTGCGATCACGGGCCGCCAAATGGTAGAAGAGGCCAACGCCAAGGCCAAGAAACGCATCTTTGATGGCAGCGGCGGCACTAACCGGGCCACTTCTTTCTACCGCGTACCCATCGAGCGTATGACCAACATCAACATCGATGCCGGTCAGGATGGCACTCTAGAAGACATCATCAAGAACACCGAAAAAGGCATCGTCCTGGATGGCGAGCGCAGTTGGTCGATCGGCTCGAATCGTGAGCAGTTCCACTTTGGCACGGAAATCGGCTGGCTGGTGGAAGATGGCGAGATTACCGATGTGGTCAAGAATTCCACTTACAAGGGTGACACCCTCAAATTCTGGAATTCGCTCTCTGCAGTGGGCGATGAATCCACCTGGGAGCTGCACTATGTTGATAATTGTGGCAAAGGTCAGCCCAATCAAGTCATGCAACTGGGGCACGGGGTTCCGGTTTGCCGCTTCGATAACGTCAGAATAGGAGAATAGCCGTGAAAGCACAAATCTTACAAACCTTGCAGGATTTACGGGCCTACGCCCTCGAAAATGGCTATGTGGTCGATATTTTCTACCACGAAGAAGACAGCTATCTGATGCGTTTCGCCAACTCGGCGATTTCACTGAACACCAATGAGCACCTCATTCGCCTGGAAATCAACGCTTACGAAGGCCAAAAACGCGCCAGTTATGAGATGATTACCGATCTATCGAAGCTCAACGAGATGAAGCAGGGCCTCGATACCGCTGCTGAGATGGTTAAGCATGCCATGCCGCTGAGCTATAAGCCCACGATCCCGCTTTTTACTGAATCTTTCGTTGATGAAAGCAACTTCGAGGCCGATCTGGCGCAGATCAGCAATGAAGCGCGGCTGGCCTATTTCAACCGGGCCGCAGAGGGCCTCGAAACCGAGCAGATCAAACTCTCAGGGATTTTCGCCAATGGCACCAACCTCGTCGCCCAAATCAACACCCGCTCAGCGCATACCCAATATTTCAAAACCTCCGATGCCCAAGTGACCGTGGTGCTTTCGCACGAAAAACTCAAATGGGAAGTCATCGCCGAGCAATCCGCCCAAAAAATGGCCGATCTCGACCCTGCCGCTTTGCGCCGCGACCTGGCCTTTTTGCTGGAGCACTACCAGCACGACACCCCCCAGCAAATCCCGCTGGGCAAATATGATATTGTCTTTGGCCCCGCCGCCACCGCCGAAATGGTTAGCTTTATGAACTGGATTGGTTTTAACGGCGGGCTGATGAAGCGCGGCTTTTCCTTCCTCACGGAAGAAAATGTCGGCAAAAAAGTTTTCTCGGAAAAATTCGATCTCAGCGATGATCCCGAACAAGCGGCTACCTTCCCCTACAAGCGCGATTTCATGGGGATGCCTCGCAAGACCTATCCGCTCTTTGACAACGGCGTTTTTCAGGGATTCGTCTGGTCGCAGGATGATGCCGATGAATTCGGGGCTGAACCCACCGGCCACACCGTTGGGCACAAAAGTTTGGTGTTCAGC
>DOTA01000043.1 GCA_003513015.1 Chloroflexota bacterium | reverse complement strand
GCAAGCTGAGATCGCCGAACAACTCGAAGCCGGTCACGATCTAGCTTATTCTGCCCTGGCAACCGAAGAAGGTTTCTCGATCGAGCGGGTTGCTGGTAACGAAGAAGAAATGGAAGGCGGTTATGTGATCGCTGATGAGACCGGGACGACCAGCAGCCAGTTCGTGGCCACCGAAGATGGATTTGCTGTTATTACGGTGGATGAAACTGAAGATGATATCACCGTTGAAAGCATTGTTGGCACCTTCGATGAAGAGGATGAAGAAAAGAAATAAACAACCTTCCTCAAGTTTTAAAATTCAGTGCATCACGATTTTTTGAAACTTAGCACACTGAATATGGCAGATCTTTGTTAAGTCAGCCTCTCAAATCTGAGAGGCTGACTTTTTTTACTGCAATGCCCAAAATGATCAAAAATTAAAAAGAAAACCAATTCAGCGTTATAATATTTGAAAATATAAAATCAAATTGCAATGCGTTTGGAGGAAAATCTCGTGAAGAAAAGACCGATTGGCATCAGCGTACTCTTTTGGGTGTTTTTGATCTTGGGGATACTCTCGCTCTTGTGGAGCGGCATGATCTTGGGGATTGGCGGCCTGAGCGCCTTTTTCGGAGGCATCTTCGGGATGGAGAATGTAGCCACCTTTGGCAACACCAGTGCCTGGTCCGGTTATATTGGAATCTTCGCCGCCCTGGCGCAGATCATCGTGGCTTTTGGGCTGGCCTCGCTAAAAAAATGGGCCTGGTACCTGGCCCTGATTAGCGTGGTACTGACAGTCGTTCAGGGGATTATAGGCATCTTTGCTGGCGGTGTATTTGTTTTCATCTGCGGGAGTTTAGGATTGATTGTGCCCATTATCATCCTATTCTACTTGTTGAGCGCTAATATTCGCACGGTTTTCGGGATGACAAAGGCACAATAAGTGTGTCTATTTATCCTTTTAGGGGTTATTACAGTACCGAGGGTTGCCTCAGATCAACGTACACCCCTTGCACTTTTTCGAACGCAAGATGTTCAAGCCGAGATATCAGATTACGACTGTCGGAAAACATCTAGCGGAATGAAAGATCCCAAAAAGGATAAGACATGAGCAAGTCAAATGCTTCACCCGAAAAGATTATTTCGTTTTATGAGCAACCACAGGTAGAAACCGAGTTGATCCCCGTGGGCGCAGGGGTGCCGATGGGAATCGAACGCGTATCGCATCAAAAGATTGGCATCGGTGGCGCGTATGGGTCCTGGGGTGCTAGTTATGACAATAAAGCCCTGATCGAGTTGCTTCGCCAGCATTTTGGCGAAGCTTTCACCGATGAGGATTGCATGGATTTATCACAGTTAGGTTTTGTCAACCGGCAACACGTACCTGATCTTTCGCCTGAGGAGCATATCGAACTGGAAGTGCAGGTTGGGGCGCGCTTTTTACAAGCAGCCATGGCAGCCAATGGCTGGCAGCCTGAAGAGGTGGAAGGCGTGCTAATCGGCATGACCTTGCCAGTAACCGATGATTACACCGAACAAATCGCACGCGCCGCCGGAATCCCGGAGAGTGCTGTTAAAGTCAGCATTCATAAAGCTTGCGATGGGTCGATGGGTGCTTTGCACTTGCTTTTGAATCCCGATCTGCCCGTGCATCAACAGATGAAGCGCAATCTGGCCCAAGAACTGGCTGGCAAAAAAGTGTTGGTCGGTGGGATTGAAGGGCTGAGCCGCTTTGTTCAAAAATCTTATGATAAAAGCGCCTTGCAGTTGTTTGGCAATGGTGCCGGGATCATCGGCGTTGTGCCAGGCCAGAATATCAAATTCCTGGTGGGCGAAGCCCATGAAGCCTTCGATGATGCGGGGGTTCTCGAGGTTTCGATGTACTACCCGCACTCGCGCCAGCGCGTGGCAGGTCAATCATTGATCGAGGTATCTGAGGCGGGAACAAACCATTTTCGCGTGGCCGGTTTGATGCACGAACCGGAAGATGGCTCTCCGGTGGTCATGGCTGGCCCCATGGGCATGGTCAAACTCTTTGTGCGCACCGGCGTGCAGGTTGTACAAAAGGTTTATAACCAATATCAATCCCTGATGGAAGAAAAGGGCACACCGAGAGAAATCACGGTTGCCATTGTGCATCATGCCAATATCAAAATCAACAATTTGTTAGCCAAACGCCTCGAAGACGCGGGCATTCAACTGCCGATGCCTTGGGTGTTGAGCGAATTTGGCAATGTCAGCGCAGCTTCCAATATGATCGCCTTCCTGCGCAAGCTACCTAGCATCAACCCAGGCGATCACATCTTATTTGACGGTTTTGGGGCCGGGACTTATTACGATGCCTTCGCTGTTTCGCTAGGCCAGGGGTAAAAACAAGATACCCAATAACACTTAACAGCCCCCGAAGGAGATTCCTTTTGGGGGCTGTTGGATAACCTTTAAATTTCTTACCCTGGCAACTTGTGGAGTTCCCCCCAACACCCCAAAAGCTGCCTTCGGGTGAAGCATCAACGGTTCCTTGCAATTACACACATCCCGGCAAATGTGATACATCATCAGCGGGAATCTAGTTGTCGGATAAGAACAGGCGGTAAAGGGAAATCATCCTGGGGTTTGAGTTGTTCAACGCCGCACCCAAACGGAAGCGGTATCATCACGATAACTTAATTTCCACTCGGATGATTGGTCTAACCAGGGGCCTAGGCCGCGGTTTGGGGGCAGGATCACCCATTGGACTTGATAATTATCCAATACAGATTGCCAATCGCCTTGGGCATTGATGGTTTGCTCGTGAAGACGGGTCAAATCTTCGCCGTAGAAATCAGTTTGGCCATCGATGAATACTAATCTTTCGGGCCAAAGACGCAGTAAAAGGTAGCCTCCCCACCCAAATTCGTTGAACATGTTACCTTCAGGGAGGCCAGATTCTTCTAGGGTGTCGATGGCCTCCACGGGGAAGTAACTCGGATTAAAATTATTTCCTAGCCCTGCATAGTCGATATAGCCACCGCTGGCTTCTAACCAGATCAATAATCCGGCGAATAATGCAGCCCACATCCAGCCCCAGGCCCGCCGTCCGATGGTGTCGGTGCGTGTCAGATAAGCATCCAGGCGAGGTGAGAGAGCTGCAACCATCTGGTCTGCTTCACAAGCCAAAAAGGTGACCGTGAGCTGTCCGTAGAGCGGAATATTTCGGGCTGAGTACAGTGCAGAGGCCGTCCAAAAACTGATTGCGACCAAGGGTGTCCATCCCAAAAACCGTTTGCTGCGCCAGCCCATCACAAAGGAAAGCAAAATCAGCCCAGCAAAAGGCCAACTGATGGCATCATGAAAATTAGGGCTGTTATATTCATCCGTGAAATCTACCAGGTAATCAAGGCGCAGATATCCGAAGCTATGGGTGAGCATTTTAGGGCCATAGGGGTTGATCCAGGAGGCCAGGATCAGCACAACCAGCAAAATGCCCATTTGCAGGGCAGCCGGAAAGCGTTTTTCCAGCAGTAACCCGATTAGAAAAAGCCCCACCAAAACCAGACCCGATACAAAAGCACCGTGCAGGTTAGCCCACAGGATCATCACAAAGGGCAGAGGCAGCAAAACCTTCCAGCGCTGGGTTTGATAAAAATAGATCAATGCCAGCACAAAGCCGGTGAAAATAAAGGTAGTGAAAATATGCGGTCGTGTGTGCCAGTGAATGGTGCCAGCCGCAAAGGCTGCAAATCCAGCTAACAAGCGGGTAAAAGTACGCACCTTTAAAAATTTTAGCCCGGCGACTAGCAAAACGGTGGCACTGGCGATCACAATAGCCGTCATCCAGGCGATGCCGTTTAGCCCGGCAGCGCGGTGGATGAGTGCAAAAATTACATCGCTGAGCCACTCGTGCAAGATCAAATCTTCGCCCAGCATGGTATGCGAAAAGATATCCTGGCGCAAAATTGTGTGGGTATCGAGGAGCACCTCCCCTACGGTGATGTGTCGCCCCAAATCGCCATCACTGTTGACCAGGTTGGGCATCACCAGCAAACTGAGCAAAAAAACGATAATGAAGATTAACACTTCAACAGATGGGAACCACCAAAGGCGGGTTTCTTTATGTGGATTTGCTGATACTGCATCCCTCATCTTTGAACTCCATTCAGTTACAGAAGGCGATGAAAAATTTCTACGATGGCAACTCGTAGAGTTCCACCAGNNCCAGCATTCCCTCGATATCATCCACCTCCATGCAGATATGATGCATCCCCGGGCCGCGCTTTTCGAGATATTTGGCAATGCCCGAATCATCCGAGGTGGGCTGGACTAATTCTATTTCGCTGCTCCCCACAGGGAGAAAGGCAATCGCAGAATTTTCGCGGGGCACCGTTTCCAGATGATCCAGTTCCAACCCCAATGAATCCCGCCAAAAACCCAAAGCAGCCTCAATGTCACCCACCACCAGGGCAATATGGTCAATTTTCTTAATTTTGGGCATGACTGCGCTCCTCCAGTTTGTGTGAATTTAATCTTGCGCCGATTCTAACATCGAATATCAACCAGTCCATCTCAAGGTTATAATTTACAGGCCGACCTCAACTGCTAAACGTGTCGCAAGCGACACCCTCGCAAGAGATTATTTGGGCATGTATCATCACGGAAAGCACGGATAAAAACCCAAAAATCAGCGTTCGATTCTACAGAATTGCCCAAAAGACCACAAACTTAAAGGAGTTCCCATGAAATTCAGCGATGGTTACTGGCAAATGCGCCCCGGCTGCACCCCTTTTTACGCGGCACAGGTACACGAAGTCGAACTCACGCCAGATTCTCTCACCGTTTACGCCGCCACCCGCAAGCTCGAACAGCGCGGCAACACCCTCGATTGTGCGATTCTCACGATCCACTACAGTTCTCCGCTGGAAAATGTAATTAAAGTGGAAATCTGCCACCACCAGGGAGCGCTGACCCCAGGGCCGGAATTCCCCCTCCAAACGCCTCCCACCCCCCAAGTGAAGATTCAGGATTTCCCCGAGGCGGCTACCCTCACCAGCGGGCATCTCACCGTGGAGGTGGGCAAAGCCGCGGAATGGCAGGTCACTTTCAAATCCGGAGATAAATTTATCACCCGCAGCGGCTGGCGCGCCCTGGGCTTTGTGGATACCCCGGAGGGCCGTTTCATCCACGAGCANNCCTCACCAACCGCGGCTACGGCGTGTTTGTCGCCCACCCGGAACGCGTCTCCTTTGAGATTGCCTCCGAAAAAGTGGAGCGCGTGCAATTCAGCGTGCCCGGCGAGCGCCTGACCTACTACCTGATCTACGGCCCCAGCCCTAAAGAGGTGCTCGAACGTTACACGGCCCTCACCGGACGGCCCGCGCTGCCCCCGGCCTGGTCGTTCGGGCTGTGGCTCTCGACCTCCTTCACCACCGATTATGACGAAGCCACCGCCACACGCTTCATCGAGGGCATGGCGGTGCGCGAAATCCCCCTGAGCGTGTTCCACTTTGATTGTTTTTGGATGAAGGAATTTCACTGGAGCAACTTTGAGTGGGATGAGCGCCAATTCCCCGACCCTGTCGGGATGCTGGCCCGCCTGAAGGCCCGCGGCCTGAAAATCTGCGTGTGGATCAACCCCTACATTGCCCAACGCTCGGCCCTCTTCGCGGAGGGGATGGCGCACGGCTACCTGCTCAAACACCCCGATGGCTCCGTTTGGCAGTGGGATAAATGGCAGGCCGGCATGGGCATTGTGGATTTCACCAACCCCGCGGCCTGCGCCTGGTACGCCGACAAACTGCGAGCGCTGATCCGCATGGGCGTGGACGCCTTCAAAACCGATTTCGGCGAGCGCATCCCCACCGAGGTGATCTACGACGATGGCTCCGATCCGGTGAAGATGCACAATTTCTATCCCTACCTCTACAACCAGACCGTCTTCAACCTGCTCGAAGCGGAACTCGGCGAGGGTGCCGCGGTGGTTTTCGCCCGCTCGGCCACCGCGGGCGGGCAGCAGTTCCCTGTGCATTGGGGCGGCGACAACACCGCTACCTTTGAATCGATGGCCGAAAGCCTGCGCGGCGGCCTTTCGCTGGCGCTTTCGGGCTTCGGCTTTTGGAGCCACGATATCGGTGGCTTCGAACTGACCGCGCCCGCGGCGGTCTACAAGCGCTGGTGTGCCTTCGGGTTGCTCTCCTCCCACAGCCGCCTGCACGGCAGCAGTTCGTACCGCGTCCCCTGGCTCTTCGATGAAGAAGCCGTGGAGGTACTGCGCTTTTTCACCCGCCTCAAATGCCGCCTGATGCCCTATCTCTTCCAGGCGGCCCGGCAGGCGCACATGCATGGCGCACCGATGATGCGCGCCATGCTGCTCGAATTCCCCGATGATCCCGGCTGCGAGCACCTCGACCGGCAGTACATGCTCGGCGAGGCGCTGCTGGTCGCGCCGGTCTTCTCCTTTGAGGGCGAGGTCAGTTTTTACGTTCCCGCAGGGGTGTGGACGAACTTCATCAACGGCGAAACGCTCCAGGGTCCGGGCTGGGTACGGGAAACCCACGGGTTCAGTAGCCTCCCGCTTTTAGCGCGGCCCAATTCGGTGATCCCGGTGGGGAGGGTCGACTCAAAGCCCGATTACGATTATGGGGATGGTGTCACCCTAAGGGTTTACGCACTCTCCGAGGGAGCGCACCAATCCGCGATCATCCCTAACCCCCAGGGGAAAACCGACCAAATTTTCGAGGTGGCGCGCCAAAACGGAGAGATTTCTATCTCTGTGGATGATCCCGCCAAACCCTGGCAGGTGCTGCTGGTAAATGTGAGCGCGGTTGCCGGGGTGGAAGGCGGCCGCGCCGAGTCAACAGCCGAAGGGATGCTGGTGTTCGCGGATGGCGCTGAATTGAAGATCAAATTGGGGTAACTGCCAGAACTCCGAGGTTTCGAAAACCTCGGAGTTCTGCGTTTAGCGTTCCATACCCGTAATAATCAGCCCCTGCATAAAGAAGCGCTGCGCCAGGAACAGAACCAGCACGGGGACGATCAGCACCACCACGCTGCTGGCCTGGATGACGTTGTCAATGCGGATGAGTGATTGGTAATTTTGCACCCCAAAGGAAACCGGCAAAAAGGCCGAACTGGTGCTCAGGTAAACGGCGGCCTGGCGGGATTCGTTCCAGGTG
>DOTA01000129.1 GCA_003513015.1 Chloroflexota bacterium | reverse complement strand
ACTACTGGCTTTGGAGCCTTCAAAGATCGCATCATTTCGCCGGAACAGGTTGAGCTTTTGCAACGGAACATCGTCATGAGCCATGCCGTGGGCACGGGCGATATTTTCGACATCCCCACCACGCGCGCCATTATGCTGATTCGGGCCAACACCCTGGCCAGTGGGCACTCCGGGATTCGCCTCTCCACCCTGGAGTTGCTGCTCGCTATGCTCAATCGTGGCGTGTATCCGCGCATCCCCGAAAAAGGCTCGCTGGGAGCCAGCGGCGATCTGGCGCCCTTAGCGCATATGGCCCTGGTGATGATTGGCCTGGGCGAAGCGGAATATCAGGGTGAAATCCTTGCTGGTGCTGAGGTATTGGCGCGAGCTGGTTTGCAGCCCGTGGAGTTAGCCGCCAAAGAGGGGTTGGCGCTGACCAATGGCACCTCGGTGATGTGTGCCTTGGGCACTTTGATGACACATCAAGCGGAGCGCCTCAGCCGGGTGGCCGATGCCGCTGGAGCCTTGAGCCTGGAAGCTGTGCATGGCACGCCACTGGCCTTTGATGAACGTATCCATCATTTGCGGCCCTTTCCGCGGCAGGTGGATTGCGCCGCCAATATGCGCAGATTGCTGGCAGGCAGCCAGTTCACCCGTGAGTACGATCCCAATAATGTGCAAGATGCCTACACCTTGCGCTGCATCCCGCAGGTTCATGGTGCAGTGCGCGATGCGATTGCTTACACCCGCTGGGTGATGGAAATTGAACTCAACTCGGTTACGGATAACCCGTTAATTTTCTTTGATCCTGAAACGGATGAAATCTCAGTGTTATCAGGAGGTAATTTTCATGGCGAACCCCTGGCGATTGCTATGGATTACCTGACGATTGGGCTGACCGAGTTGGGTAACATCTCCGAGCGGCGGATAATGCGCCTCACTGATGATGCCAGCAACGCCCATGTGTTACCCGCTTTTCTCACCGAAAACGGTGGATTGAATTCCGGGTTTATGATCACTCAATACACCGCCGCGGCCTTGGCGACCGAAAACAAGGTTTTATCGCACCCTGCCAGCGTGGATAGCATCCCCACCTCCGCCAATGTGGAGGATCATGTTAGCATGGGGTTGACCGCAGCCCTCAAGCTGCGTCAGGTGGCCAGCAATGTGGAGCACATCCTCGCAACGGAGTTGATGGCTGCTGCCCAGGGCATTGATTTGCGCCGCGCCGCGGTAGGCGCGCAGGCCCAATTAGGCCAGGGCACGAGACCAGTTTATCGACTGCTCCGTGAGCAGGTACCTTATATCGCGAAGGATACCGTTTTATACGGATACATTGCTGCAGTGAAAAACCTGATTTCTAGCGGGCAATTGGATGAGCTTTTGCGGTAAGGGAATTTCTCATGCCTCAATCCGTTGATCTTGTAATTTTCAATACCAGCCAGATTGTTACCTGTGCCAGCCCCAACGGACCCAAGCGCGGTACGGATTTACGGGATGTGGACCTGCTCGAAGATGGCGCGATTGCCGTAGCCGGGGAGAAAATTGTGGCGGTTGGCCCCCGATTGGAGATCTTTGCCCAATACCGCGGCAAAACAACTTTGAATGCTGCCGGAATGTCGGTTTGCCCCGGCTTTGTGGATCCGCACACCCATGTGGTTTATGCGGGTGACCGCGTGGAAGAGTTTGAACTTCGCATCCAGGGTGCCAGTTACATGGAGATTATGGCCGCGGGCGGCGGCATCATGAGTACCGCCCAGGCCGTGCGCTCTGCGTCGATCTCTCAATTGGTGGCCGAGTCCTGGCGCCGCCTGGATGCCATGCTGCGCTTGGGCACCACCACCGCCGAAATCAAAACCGGCTATGGCCTGGAAACCAACGCAGAATTAAAAATGCTGGCTGCCATCGCTGAATTGGATCAAACGCACCCGATCTCATTGCTCCCCACCTTTTTGGGAGCGCACGCGGTTCCCCAGGAATACGCTGGTCGCACCGAAGCCTACACGCGCCTCGTAATTGATGAGATGCTGCCCGCTGCCTCCGCCTGGTACCAGAAATCCCATTTTCGGACGCAGGGTATTCCCTTGTTTTGTGATGTTTTCTGCGAAAATGGTGCCTTCGATTTGGCGCAATCCCGCCAGATTTTAGAGGCTGGGTTAACCTTGGGATTGCAGCCCAAAATCCATGCAGATGAGTTTACAAATTTAGGCGGGGTCGCCTTAGCCGTGGAGTTAGGCGCGGTTTCGGTGGACCATTTAGATGTTACACCCCAAAGGGAGTGGGCAATTTTGGGGGATTCCGATACCGTAGGGGTGGTATTACCAGCCGTCAATTTCAACTTGGGCAGCCCGCACTTTGCTGATGCGCGCGGCCTAATTGATTCGGGCGCGGCGCTAGCGCTTTCAACAGACATCAACCCTGGCTCCGCACCGTGCCCCTCTATGCCGTTGGTGATGGCGATTGCGGCACGTTATCAGCGGCTTTTGCCCGCCGAGGCGCTGAATGCCAGCACGATCAACGCGGCCTACGCGATCAAGGCCGCGGATCAGGTTGGTTCCATCGAAGCGGGCAAGCAAGCAGATTTGCTGATTTTGCGCACGCCGGATTATCGCCATCTGGCCTATCAATTTGGCGAAAATCTAGTGGGTACGGTGATTAAAAAGGGTCAGGTGCTCGATTTGGGTTGATTCGCTCGCAAAATTGAAGAATTTTGGTTTTTTTGCAGCTAAATTGTCCACTTCAAATAAAAGTATTACACACAATCTTCAAAACTGTGTTAGACTACGTTGCTTGTTAAACAAAAGTTCTAAAATAAAGTTGCACCTTTGATTTGGAACCCTTGCGTAACCCGGCAAAATATTAACAAAGAAAGGAGTTCCAAATCATGTCTAAAGAACAAGGTACTGTAAAATGGTTCAACGGCTCGAAGGGCTACGGCTTTATTGAGCGCGATGCAGGTGGCGATGTTTTCGTTCACTTCAATGCTATCATCGGTGAAGGCTATAAAAACCTGGATGAAGGTCAACGAGTTGAGTTTTCTGTCGTTCAGGGTCAAAAAGGCCCCCAAGCCCAAGATGTTGTTGCTCTCTAGCAGCAAACCCAAGTAATCGAAAACCGGACAATCGATAAGATTGTTCGGTTTTTTGTTGCCTGGATTTAAAAGCGTATCAGGTTGCTTTTGAAATTTTTTACCCTTGGGGTTTTTCGCTCCATATCAATTTCAAAACCTTCTTTCGAAAGCAAAGCGGCTTGTTCCTGAGTGCCACCGGGGTAGTAGGCCATCAACTCGCCATTTTGTTTGATTACCCGCCAATAGGGGACATTTTGTGTGGCGTCGTGAGCAATCGCTCGCAGCGCTTTTTTCATGGTCACGGGGCAGGTACCTTGCACCTCGAATTGTTCTGCCAATTTTTTTCTTAGCAAATCCGTAGTGATAATCTGCCGTTCAGGAATTTTGGCGATCAGAGTTGCAACGACAGCTTGGCTGGGGAGGAGCATTTTCCCGCTGGTGCCGAAGAAACCCACCTGCGATACTTTGATATCGACGATCAAATCTTCTTGTAATTCCATGATTCACTCCTGGTATGCCTGGAAAGAATACCTTGGCTTTATAAATCCTTGTAATACCGCACGAGCGGCAGAGGCGTGTACCCTGCTTTTTCATACGATCTACGCGCCGGAGCATGTGAATCCTCTCCGCCGGTGCCTACTACGGCTAATTTCATGCCCGCAGCTTTCATGGCTTTCAATGCCTGGAGATTCAAGGCGGTACCAATTCCATCGTTTTGGTAATCAGGGTGCACCGCCAGCAGCATCACTTCGCCGGTCTTGTTCTCATGGTTGAGTTCATAGGCCACAAATCCGACCACTTTCTCTGCGGCTTCTGCCACCCAGACGTTCATTTTTTCATCCTGGCAGAGGCTTTCTACGCCCTCCTGCTGGCTTTTGCGCCAGTTGGGGTACAGAATGGGGTAAATCTGGGGCCCGAGGATGCTGCGAAAGGATACGAAAATCGGCTCCCAGGCCAGCAGAGAAAGCTCTACAATTTCATCCAGGTCTTGTGTAGCAAATGTGCGAATTTGATAGTTCATAACTCCTCTGTGGGGGATTCGGGCATTGAATACCATGCGGGATGAACAGTCTAACAAGCATCTGGGTGAGCGTCAATGTATTGGAGCGATGCAAATACCAGGGTAGATGTTGACGATCTCCAAATCGCTGACAGATGTAACGATGGCATTTATCGCTTATAATGTTTTCTAGTGCCTGAACCGGCTTATGCCAGGTTCAAAGTTGGCGATTTATCAATTCTCAAAACAGGATGGTTTCTTATGTACCCTTTTGTGTTATTTGTTCATAATAGTGTTCGTTGGATCGTTCTAATTGCGGGCGTTTTGGCGGCTGGACGGGCCTTGATCGGCTGGTTTGGTAAAAAAGTGTGGATCAAACAGGATCGAATTTTGGGTGTAATTTTTACATCCTCAATCGATGTCCAATTGTTGTTGGGCTTGTTGCTGTATTTCGTCTTAAGCCCGATCACCAAGGGTGCTTTCAGTGATTTTGGCGCGGCGATGAACATCCCGGAACAGCGTTTCTTTGCGTTAGAGCATATCTTCTATATGCTTCTAGCATTGGTGTTTGCTCACTTGGGCAGTATGTTGCCTAAAAAAGTGGATGAAGCGCCAGCAAAATTCAAACGCGCGGCCATCTGGTTTTCGCTGGCTTTGGTGAGCATCCTGGTGGGGATCCCCTGGTGGAGACCGCTATTTCCGGGGCTTTAGCCATCCCGCGGGATTAGGAGCAACCTTCGGTGCGAGCGCAAATTTAGGTAAATTTGGATTGAATTGGAGGGTGTGGATGGCACACCCTTTTTTGTTGCCATGCAAAAACACAGTGAAACTTTAGCATTAATCGAAACTGCCGCCGCAATTTCTTTGTGGGCTTTATCGTTTGTTTGGATTAAGATCGCTTTGCAAGATATGTCGCCGGTCACGTTGATCGTCTTGCGCTATGCTTTGGGATTCGTGATTTTATGGGTGGCGGCGCTTTGGCGGGGGGAATTGCGCCAGATGAACCGCGGCGATCTTAAGGGAATGGTAATTTTAGGGATGGTGGGGATCGTATTGCAGCAATTTCTGCAAGTGAATGGGCAGGTGACTGCTGATGCCAGTGTGGCCGCCTTCTTAGCCTCCACCGCGCCGGCTTTTATGGTGGTTTTGGCGGCGGTGTGGTTGCGGGAACCCGTGGGAGGGTGGCAAATTTCAGGGGTTTTGCTGGCAACCCTGGGGGCGGGTTGGGTGGCAATTGGAGGCGATTGGGCTGCGCTGGCACACGGCCATTTGGCGAATCCGGGGAATTTTTTGGTGCTTCTGTCAGCGATTGTATGGGCGGTGTACACAATTTTAACGCGTAT
>DOTA01000394.1 GCA_003513015.1 Chloroflexota bacterium | reverse complement strand
TCAGGCGCAGGGGTATCTCGTAGCGCCTTATCGCGTTAGCGAACTTCGCAGCAGTATTGAAGTAAACTGCCACTATCATCATCAAATGCAGCAGATGCGGGCACAAGAGGCCCGCTTTCGCCATATTTCTGAACTTGTGTCTGAATTCGGGTACGCGTTTTCAGTGAATGCAAATGAGGATATCAGGATTGATTGGCTATCCGAATCGTTTGAGAAAATCAGCGGTTACAGCCCAGCAGAAGTTGGTGAAATGGGCTGGGTCAAAATTGTGTACCCGGAAGATGAGGCAGTTTTGCGGGCGCACTTGCGTTTGCTTTTGATGGGGAATGAGGATAGCTGCGAGTTACGAATGGGCTCAAAAAACGGAGGCCTTCGCTGGTACCGGGTTTACTCCCGTCCGGGGTGGGATGCATCCCAGGGGCGCGTCACTCAAATTTTTGGAGCGGTCCAAAACATCAGCGAACAGAAATTCGTGCAAAAAGTTTCGCAACAGCATTATCAGGAACTCAAATTATTTAGCCGAATCGGGCAGGTGCTGACCTCCAGCCTGGATTTGGCCGAGGTGCTTTCAACGGTTTTGGATGAAACCCGCCGGTTGTTCGATATCACCGCGGCCTCGATTTGGTTGTTGGATGCGGCGGCACGTGAATTGGTTTGTTACCGCGCAACCGGCGCATCTGCTGATATGGTGAATGGCTGGCGTTTGAGTATCAATACGGGCATTGTAGGCTGGGTCGCCCGGCACGCCGAAACCGTGCTGATCGCAGATGCCAGCCTGGAGGCTCATCACTATGAAGGGGTTGAGAGAAAAACCGGGGTTGTGTTGCCTTCGATCATTTGCACACCTCTGATCATTGAAGATGAAATCATTGGCGTGATTCAGGCGTTGGATAAGCGAGTGGGTTATTTTTCGTCCGAACAAGCCAATCTGTTTAAGCTTTTGGCAGATTATGCTGCCACAGCGATTTGGAACGCGCGCTTGTTTGATGCGGCCCAAAAGGAAATCGATGAGCGCCAGAAAGTCGAGCAGGTTTTGCAGCGGAGCGAAGAGCGTTTCCGCAAGTTGGCGCAACTGGCCCCCATTGGGATTTATCTGACAGATCAGGCCGGTAACTGCCAATATGTCAATCCCTATTGGATGCAGATAACTGGTCTTAACTTTGAACAAGCACTGGGGAATGGTTGGGTATCCTGTTTGCATCCGGAAGATCGTGAATTCGTACTTAAATCCTGGAATCGGATGGTTGAATCGGATGACAATTTGGGTCTGGAATATCGTTTCCACAATCCCGAAGGAAAAATCACCTGGGTTAACGGACTGGCAACCAAGATGTTCAATGACCAGAATGAATTGGTTGGTTTTTTGGGAGTCGCTTTTGATATCACCAAACGTAAAAAAAGGGATCAAATCTGGCAGGCCCGTTTTAAACTGGTTGAATATGCTGAATCCCACGCTTTGCCTGATTTGCTCCAGCTCACTTTGGATGAAGCCGAGGCTCTGACAGGTAGCCTTATTGGTTTCTACCATTTTTTGGAAGAAGATCAAGAAACATTAGGCTTGCAACAGTGGTCAAGTAATACACTGGTGAGCCTATGCCAAGCAGAAGCTCGAGGTTTGCATTATGCGGTGGATCAGGCCGGGGTATGGGCGGATTGCATCCGCCAACGCGCGCCAGTGGTTCACAATCAGGTTGAGGCCTTGCCGCACCGCAAGGGTTACCCGGAGGGCCATGCCCAAGTTACCCGTGAATTGGTGATCCCAGTTTTCCGAGGGGAAAAAATTGTGGCAATCTTAGGCGTGGGCAATAAACCGCAAAATTATACGGAAGAGGATATCGAAACGATAACGACCTTGGCTGATCTCGCTTGGGATATTGCCGAACGAAAATTGGCAGAGCACGACATCCGCACAAACGAAGAGCGCTATCGTTCACTGTTTAATTCTTCACCGCTGGCGATTACCGTATTTGGCAACGATGGAGTTGTGCTGGATTGCAACGAGAGTACCGTAGAAATTAGCGGTTTCCCCCGGGAACAAATCGTGGGCCAACATTTTAACCAAATAAAGATGTTCACAGGCAATGCCCAAGCAGAGTTTACGCCTATTTTTGAACAATCTCTTGCCAGTGGATCAGTTGTTCCCCAAAACACTCGTTTCATCCGCCCTGATGGGGAAATCCGTTGGTTGGAATCAACCATTGTTCCTTTACAAGAAAATGGCGAGATTGATCGCGTGCAGATCATTTCGCGCGATATTACCCTGCTAATGCTGGCCGAGCAAGAACGCCGCAAAGCTTTTCAGTTGCTGCAAACGACCATTGATGGGGTCAGCGAGCCGATTTTGGTGATCGGGCTCGATTATCAGGTGCAGCTCATGAATCAAACCATGCGGCAAGCCGGGCTGGCAAATGGCTTGCCGATTAGCCAACCCATCACCTGTTATCAATTATCGCATAGCCGAGAAACGCCTTGCAGGGGCATGCAGCACCCCTGCCCGCTGCTGGAGGTAAAACGCAGCATGCTGCCGGTGACGGTGACCCATGAGCATTTTTTGAAGGGCGAAACGCGCATCATCGAAATGATCGCTTCACCTTTAATTGGCCCCGATGGCGAAATGACTGGAATCGTGGAGGCCGCTCGCGATATTACCGACCGCAAGAAAGCCGATCAAGCCCTGCGAGAAAATCAGAAACTGCTCGGCCTGATTGCCGAAAACTTCCCCAATTCGTATCTTTCAATCATCGAAAAAGATTTTACGGTTGGTTTTACCTCCGGACAGGAGTTCACCAAACGAAATTTACAGCCAGAGCAATTCATCGGGCTTACCCTGGAGCAAATTTTCGGCGAATATGCTCCGCTGGTTCGCGAGCATTATGAAAAGACTTTCCAGGGTGAAGAGCGTTCCTTCGAATTATTTATTGATGGACAGTTTCAATACTATCGCAGCGTTCCTTTGCATGCCGATGATGGCAGTATCGCGCGCATTTTAGCGGTGGCAGAAAATATCACCGAGCGCAAGCTAGCCGAGGCCTTGCTGCTGGAACGCCACCAGAAGTTGGAAACGTTGCACCGCATTTCAGAAATTGGTCTGCAAGGGAAAACACTCCAAACTACTCTGGATGAAATTGTGAAGGAAATCACGCGCGCGACCGGTTTCCCGATGGTCACCATCGAGTTATATGATCCGACCCGACAAGTTATGCAATTTATTGCAGCCCAAGGTCTACCCCGTGCGTACCTTGAATTACCCCTTGAGATTCCAGTTCATCAAACCATGTCGGGCATCGTAGCCCAGAGCGGGGAACCCTTACTTGAAACTCATCCCGGGGAGCGAGCCGAGTATGCTTACAAGGCCTTGCGCCAACTAAATGTTCAAACTTTTCTATGCGTACCCATGTTGACCAAGAACAAAGTGCTTGGAACCGTATCTCTGGCTCACCGAGAATCATTTACCGTGAAACAAGAACTGCTCGCCTTCATGGGCGGCCTGGCAAACCTGGTTGCCACCATCATTGAGCGCAAACAAGCTGAAGAACAACTCCTGGTTTCCCTGCACGAAAAAGAATTGCTGCTCAAAGAAGTTCATCACCGCGTCAAAAACAACTTGCAAATCATTTCCAGCTTGTTGGATTTGCAAAGCGATGTGCTTGACGACCCCGCCATTTACCAGGGATTCATGGAGAGCAAAAATCGAATTTATTCCATGGCGCTCATTCATGAAAAATTGTATCAATCGGGCGATCTGGCGCATGTAGATATGTCTGGATACCTTCACAGTCTTTATAATTATTTGGTCAGAAATTATGGCTCGCAAGCAAATAACATTACGATCGAGGTGGAAACCGATGATGCTTCCGTGAGTATGGATATAGCAATCCCTTGTGGTATGATCGTAAATGAATTGGTTTCCAATGCCATTAAATACGCTTTCCCCCATGGGGAATCAGGCCAAATTCAAATTGCATTTCAACGAGTTGAAAACGAATACGTTTTACGAATTGCAGATAACGGTGTTGGTTTGCCCCAGGAGATTGATATCCACAACAGCAGTTCCCTGGGGGTGCAATTGGTTGACCTGCTTACCCAACAACTAAAAGGCAAACTCATATTAGAACGCGAAGCGGGTACGGTGTTTAACATCACTTTCCCGGCTCCAAATTGACCGAAAGGAATAACCGGTGAATCAATTTAGTATTCTAATCGTCGAGGATGAAATCCTGGTCGCTAAGGATATCGAAAACAAACTTATCCAGGCCGGTTACCGGGTGATTGGGAGGGCGGCCAGCGGGCAAGAAGCCATTGCCTTAGCCGAAAGCGAAAAACCAGACCTGGCCTTGATGGATATCCAATTGAACGGGGAAATGAATGGGATTGAAACCGCGACTTATCTTTCTGAGAAATTAGACATTCCGATCATTTATTTAACCGCTTTCGCCGATGCACAGACATTGCAGCGCGCCAAGCAAACTACCCCTTATAGCTATCTGATTAAACCCTTCGATCCCCAAAAACTACTGATTAGCATCGAAATCGCCATCCACAAACATCAACTGGATCGCCGACTGGCCCAGAGTGAACTGCGTTACCGATCCCTTTTTCAATCATCCAGTGTCAGCATCATTGTGCTCGATCTGAATGAAAAAATTATCGACTGTAACGATAAAACCTTGGAAATCACCGGACGAACGCGCACACAATTGATGGGGAAATCTTTCTTTGAAATCGGTTTAATCGCCAGTGATGATATTGAAAGAATTAGAAGCATCTACCAACACATCTTGCTCGGTGAGCAGATTCCTGAGCAAACGTTGAAAATATACCGGCCGGATCACAGCTACCGCTGGGTGGAGGCTGCGGTTTCTCCCCTCCATAATCCCAAAGATGGCCTGTTTGCCTTTCAGGTGGTCGCCCGGGATGTTACGGATCGCATGCAGATTGAAGAGACCTTACGCCTTTCGGAAGAGCAGTTTTCAAAAGCTTTTCAGAGCGGCCCACTATTGATGACCATCTCCACCATCGAAGATGGAACTTACATCGAAGTTAACAAAAACTTCATTCAGGTAACCGGCTACAGCCGCGCAGAGGCCATTGGCAATACATCTATCGATCTGGGCGTGATTTCCAAAGAAGATCGCAATAAGCTGAAAGCTCATTTGGTTTCCACGGGCAAAATCAGCGGAGAAGAAGTTCTCTTTCAAAAAAAATCGGGGGAGATGTTCCCCACCTTATATTTTGGCGAGATCATCACCATTGCCGGAAAACAGCGTTTGCTTTCGATCGCAGAAAATATCACTGAGCGCAAAAGGGCCGGAAAAGCTTTGCAGGAAACCCAGGAACGCCTCCAGGCGATTACAGCCAACACACCCGATCACATTATCATAAATGATAAAAATCTCAGGTACACGTATGTCATCAACCCCCAACTGGGGTTGACGCAAGAAGATATGATCGGTAAGACCGATTTCGATTTTCTTTTGGAAGAAGAAGCCCAAAGGCTCACCACAGCCAAAAAACAAGTGATGGAAACTGGCGAACCCCAATACTATGAAACCTCCCTGGTTTCGCGGGCTGGAGAAGATGAATTTTTTGAAGGCACGTTTGTTCCCAAATTTGATACCCGAGGCCAAACCGATGGCCTGATTGGATATTTTAGAAATGTCACCCAGCGCAAGCAGGTAGAGAATGCCTTGCGCGAAAGCGAAGAACGCTTCCACTTGATGTTTGAGAACCACAGCGCGGTGATGCTCCTGATTGAACCGGTTTCAGGGCAGATTGTGGATGCCAACACTGCCGCTCAGAATTATTATGGCTACCCTTTAGAAACCCTAAAGCTGATGCAAATTCAGGATCTCAATGTGTTGCCGCCCGAAGAAGTTGCCGAGCGGCGCAAACAAGCCAGCTCACAAAATCAAAATTTCTTTATATTTCCTCACCGCCTGTCCAGCGGAGAAATTCGGACCGTTGAAGTACATTCTTCACCCATCCGCATTCAAGGGGAGTTAATGCTATTTTCGATTATTCACGATATCACCGAGCGTTTAAAGGCCGAGGAGGCTTTGCTTGAAAGCCAATCGATCCTTTCCACCGCAGAAGAAGTTGCCAAGGTGGGTAGTTGGAAATGGGATCTGCGTACCCGAAAGGTGACCTGGTCCGACGGGATGTTTCGCTTATTTGGAGTAGAACGCCAGGGTTTCGATGGGGATGTAAACCGCATCGTTGCTGAGCGCATTCACCCGGATGATGCCCTTGCCGTACAAGCCTCGAACCGCAGTGTCCTTCAAGATGCGCAACCCATCCCTCTTTCCTACCGCATTGTCTTGCCCGATGGAACGGAACGCACGGTTTGGGCGCAAGGCCAACTGATGCGGGATGAAAATGGTCAACCACTGGCATTGACCGGTTATGTGCAGGATATCACGGAACGAATCCAAGCAGAAGAAGCCCTGCAAGCCAGCGAAGCACGCTATCGAACAACCTTCGAAAACGCCCCCATTGCGATCTGGGAAGAAGATTTTTCAGCAGTGCAGGCGCGTTTTGAAGAATTGCGCACGGTCGGCGTGTCAGATTTTGATGAATATTTGACCGCG
The DNA here is from genome assembly GCA_003513015.1 of Chloroflexota bacterium. Classification (GTDB taxonomy): domain Bacteria; phylum Chloroflexota; class Anaerolineae; order Anaerolineales; family UBA11858; genus UBA11858. Next base: position 7,050 of record DOTA01000394.1, on the reverse strand, counting down.
AACCCGGATGAATTAATTAATTTATCAGCATTGGGGCGTATCACCGCCATCAACCAGACCAGCGTTACAGTGTTGGGCGCCGATTCGAAAGAACAGGTTGTCCGAGACTTGCCCCAGTATTTTACAGATGAGTCATTGCCTGCTTTTCAGCGTGAAATGGTGGCGCTGGCTCAAAGTGCCACCCATTTCGAAGCTGAAATCCCGGTGGTGAACAGCATCGGCAAACCGATCACCCTGGCGCTTACCCTCACGGTGCTGCCTGGGTTTGAGCAAGATTTATCTCGGGTACTGGTTTCTTTTATTGATATTACCGGACGCTTACAAGCACAAAGAGCGCTAGTCAAAAGCGAAGAGCGCTACCGTTTGCTCTTTGAGCAAATGATCTCTGGTTTTGCACTGCACGAAATCATCTGTGATGAAAATGGCAACCCTCTCGATTATCGCTTCTTAGAAATCAATCCCGCCTTTGAAGCCCTGACCGGATTGAAAGCCGCAGAGATTTTGGGGAAAACCGTGTTGGAAATCATGCCCAACACCGAACCCTATTGGATCGAAAATTACGGGCGGGTGGCTTTGCAAAATGAAATTTTCGAAATGGAAAATTTCTCTCAAGAACTGGGACGTTACTATCAGGTTAAAGCCTTTAGTCCGCAGCCGGGACAGTTTGCCGTGTTGTTTGATGATGTAACCATGCAACGGCAAGCCGAAAAAAACCGGCAATATCAGGCCTCGGTCAACAAAGCGCTGGCCGATATGGGCCGCGTCCTGATTGATCCGCAGCTACCGATTGAAACCATCACGGAAATTACCCTGGATTACGCCTTGATCCTGACCGGCAGCCAACATGGTTTTGTTTCAGTTATTGACTCAACCACGGGAGATAATATCGCCTATACGCTCACAAACATGATGGAGTCGGAATGCAAGTTGAATGGAGCAGACCGTCGCACCGTATTCACCATTGGCGCAGATGGGCTTTACCCCTCACTTTGGGGGTCTGTTTTGAATACCGGCCAGGCCACCTATACCAACACACCTAAAGCACACCCGGCCTCCACTGGCCTGCCTCAAGGGCATGTACCTCTCCAAAATTTTTTGAGTGCCCCAGCAAAAATTGGGGAGAGGCTGATCGGGCAAATTGCGCTCGCCAACGTTAAGACCGGCTACACCGATGACGATCTCACCACGATCCAGCGCTTATCCGATTTATATGCGATTTCCTTGCAGCGCAAACGGGCTGATGATGCCCTGCGAGAAAACGAGGAGCGCTTCCGGCTATTTTTCGAAAATGCACCGGACAGCTACCAGGCCTTGGATGCTGAAAATCGGTTTCTCGAAGTCAATCAGGCCTGGCTCGATACTTTTGGGTATTCGCGTGAAGAAGTGATCGGCCGTTGGTTTGGAGATTTTGCGACGCCAAAATCGGCCGAGTTTTTACGAAATCAATTCCCAAACCTGATCACCCTGGGCCGTGATCAAAATTTCGATCTGGAGCTAATCTGTAAAGATGGAACTCCGTTGATTGTGGTGCTTACCTGGAAAGTAGCCCGAGATAGTGATGGTAATTTTATGCAGACCCACTGCGTGCTTCACAATATCACCGAACGGGTGAAAGCCGAGGAGGCCCTGCAAGCATCCGAAGAGAAGCACCGTAGATTATTTGAAAACGCCTACGATTCGATCTTTATTATCGACCCGAACACTGAAAAATTTATCGATGCCAACCAGATTGCAGCTCACCGTTTGGGCTACATGCGCGCTGAACTATTGCAGATGGGTTTTGAAGACCTTGATGCCCCCACACCTGCTACACAATACAAGAAAATCTGGCAACAATTGCGTGAGAATGGCAGCGTACTTTTTGAACAGGTTCACGTACGCAAAGATGGTTCTCTGATGCCGGTAGAAGTGAGCATTCACCAGGTTCAATATGGCAATAGAACCGTGCTACAGAGTGTTGTGCGCGATATTACGGAGCGAAAACAGGCCGAATTGGAGATGAAGCGCCACAATGAAGAACTACGGGCACTGAATACCATCGCCAGCAGCAGCGGCAGTACACGCGACCAAAAACAACTTCTGAATACAACCCTACAAAAAACCATCGATGTGACCCAAATGGATGGCGGCTGGATTTTATTGGTCCGAGAAAACCGCACTGAATTTATGCTGGGGGCCTCCATGGGAATTTCAAACCAAACGCGCCTCGATCTTATGCAGTTTTCCGTTCAGAGCGGCATGGCCGGCCGTTGCTACCAGCAAGGCGAGATTATTTGTATTTTCGATGTGGAAAACGAGCCTGTGCTCAACGATGATGTTACCAAGCGCGAGCAGCGAAAAGTCGTTATCTACTTCCCAATTGTCGCGGGCGATGAAATTTTAGGCGTAATTTCCGTTTTCAAACGCAGCCAGCAATCTCTTCAACCGGAAGATTTTCCCATTCTCACCGCCATTGGACATCAATTGGGGTTAGGTTTGCAAAATTTGGCCCTGGCAGATCAAACTGCCGAGTTGAATATCCTGCGCGAGATGGATCGCTTACGCTCCGAATTCATCGCGAATGTTTCCCACGAAGTTCGCACGCCCTTGGGATTGATCAAAATCTTTGCAGCCACCTTGCTGCGCAAAGATGTGAAATTAGATGCCGAAACCCAGCGCGAATTTATCAGTAATATAGATGATGAATCGGATAAGCTCACGGAGATTGTCAATAATTTGCTCGATCTTTCTCGCATCGAGGCCGGGAAAATGCAGCTTCACAAACAATCGGCCGATCTGATGCAAATGGCAGACGAAGTGATCACGGGGTTGCGTGCCAATTCATCCATGCATAATTTTGTAATTAATTCCCCTTCCACGCCGCTGGTCACCGATGTTGACCGCGTTCGCATCGAGCAGGTTCTCCGCAACCTTTTGGGCAATGCCATCAAATACTCGCCCAATGGGGGGCAGATTATCATCGGCGGAAAAATGGAAGATGAACAAATTATGATTTGGGTGCGCGATAATGGTATTGGCATTCCCCCGGAAAACTTAGATCGTATTTTCGAGCGTTTTTACCGCATTCAAACAGAAGAAACCTATGGCGTGCGCGGCGCAGGTCTGGGGCTATCTGTCAGCAAAGCAATCATCGAGGCCCATGGCGGCCGCATTTGGGCCGAGAGTGGTTCCGGTGGCAGCACAATTTATTTCAGCTTGCCGACAGTTTAAAGCAAGGTTGAAGTTGAGATCGTCTGCAATCTGGAGCCAGTGATCTGTGGTTCATGAAGTTGAAAGTATATGGAAGATGAACCAAACAACAAAGAGAGCAAACATGAACGATAGAATCTTCAAAATTTTAATTGTGGATGATGAACCGCGTTATGTTCAGGCCGTGCGAGTAAATTTGATCGCCAGTGGCTACCAGGTGATCTCCGCTCATAACGGGCAAGCCGCGGTCGATCTGGCGGCCTCCGAATCACCGGATTTGGTAATCCTGGATGTGCGAATGCCCGTTTTAGATGGTCTCTCGGCCTGTAAACGCATTCGAGAATTCTCGGCAGTACCCATCATCATGCTTACCGCCATGGCCTCCGATATGGATAAAGTTAAAGGGCTGGATTTGGGGGCAGATGATTATGTTACCAAACCCTTCAACCCCGAGGAGCTGCTGGCCCGGGTGCGTTCTGCCCTGCGGCGCGTCGATACTTCGGAGCGCCCGCTATCCCAAGAAAGTTACTCCACGGGCGATTTGCGCATCGATTTTGTTCAACAGCGCGTCTTTATGGCCGGGGAAGAAATCACGCTAACCCCCACCGAATACCGGCTGCTACGCGAAATGGTGATGCACGCCCGGCGCGTGATGGTGCCCGCTTACCTGCTCGAAAATATCTGGGGGCCGGGCTATGAAACCGACCAACATCTTGTCTGGCAGGCCATCCATCGCCTGCGTAAAAAGATCGAGCCGGACCCTAACGATCCGCAATATATTCTTACCCGACCCGGAATGGGGTATGTATTCGAGCCGCAAATGGATTGAACCTGGTTTATTTTTCCGAGCACCCCTCCCACTCCTGCCGGAAGGGGTGCAAAATTTTCAAAAACAGGTGCGCCACGGCAAAATTGCCGTGGCGCACCTGTTTTAATCTATGGGGCTGGCCGCTCTCCTGAAATTTGGAAGGCTTTTGGAAGGTTCTTGGAAGGCTGTGATAGGCGTTTGGAAACCTGATCAGATATTCTATTAAAGGCATATTGCAACTTTTATGTGTGGTTTGTCAAACAATAACAACTTCTCTGCCAGCAGGTATAGCAATATACAGCCATAAGGTAAGAAAATGTTAGCACAACCCGTGGAAAACATGGTGGTTTTTGATCCAATGAGCATTAAAAGAGTGCTCATTTTGAGTGATAACGATGGCCTCTCGAAAGCGGTGGAATTGAACCTTCAGGCCACCCAGTTGCCCAAAGGCGTTCAACTCGAAACAATTCGCTGCGTGCCTGATACGGCCGAAGCCGTCAGAGATCAAGTAGCCGAAGAAAATCTAAATCTAATTGTGGTAGCCCTCAGTTCAGCTAGCAGTGAGCCAGCTCTGGCGCTGGCCAAAAACTCCTTGCTCCACCGGGTGGGCTATACACCCTTGTTGATCATCTCACAAAAGACCTCCAATTTTGGGCCAACCGGGATGATCTCGCACATGGATTATCCCTTTGACATTGATCAGCTCCAAAATGCGATCAAGGATACCCTGCGTTCCACAATGGAAGGATAAAAGCAATGTTAGCAAACACTTCCGGTTCGGAAAATTCTGGTCAAGCACAGCAAAAGCACTTCCTCACTTTTGAGTTAGTCAACCAAAAATACGCGCTGCCTCTGGAAGCGATCATGCAAATCATCCCTATCGTCGCGATCACTTCCATTCAACAGTTTGACCCCCTGATTTTAGGCGTCATCAATGTCAGGGGCATGTTGGTGCCCGTCATCGATATGCAGAAACTTCTCAACTTCCCCAAAACTGAACTGCATTTGCACACCCCCATTTTATTAGTCAACTATCAGGGTCATACCTTGGGGCTGATTGTGAAAGCGGTGAACGATATTCTGACGGTCACAGAATCCGAAATTATTAACCCGAAAAATATTCTTCCGCAAGAATTACTGGGCGAGAACATTTTGCAAGGCCTGATTACCGGCGAAACCGGCACCATCATTGTGCTCAGTGGCAATCACCTNNCCGCCCACCCGAATGGTTTTGGCAACCACATCGAAACTGTTGAAATTACCGAAGCAATTGCGGAGCCAGGCGATTAATCATGTCCACAGTGCGTGAGGCGACGATACCGATCTCTTTGGGTTACGGAGATTATTTCCGTTTCAGCAAATTGATCTACGAGAAATTCGGGCTGAGTTTTTCAACCAACCGCCAGACCGATTTTGAGCGGGGCGTGCGCCAGGCTTTTGCGGCCTCTACCTGCGCCGATTTCAACGAATACTATAACCTGCTGCTTGACCCGGAGAAGGGCCTCGCCAGCATGGAGCAGTTGGTAAATGCGCTCACCGTGGGCGAATCGCACTTCTTTCGCAACAAAGCGCAATTTGATGCCCTCTACGACCATATTTTGCCGCAAATCATCAAACGACGGCAGGCATTGCGCAACATCCGCATTTGGAGCGCAGGCTGTGCGGGCGGTGAAGAGCCTTATTCGCTGGCAATTATGCTGCGCGAGCTTTTGCCCAATGTGGATGAGTGGTCGGTTACCATCCTGGCAACCGACATTAACACCCAGGCCCTCGACCGGGCACGCAAAGGGGTTTACGGCAATTGGGCTTTTCGCGAAGAACGCGCCAAGCACATGCGCAGCCAGTATTTTGAGCAGCACGATCAGCGTTACGAACTCTCACCCCAAATTCGGCAAATGGTCACTTTCAAGCAGCTTAATCTGGCGGATGACCAATACCCATCCTACGAAACCAACACCATGTTCATGGATCTGGTACTCTGCCGCAATGTGATGATTTATTTCTCTGAGCCAGTCACCCGGGCAATTGTGGATCGTTTTTATGATACCGTTATCGACGGGGGCTGGCTGGCGGTGGGACACTCGGAACACTCGATGACGGTGTTTTCAAAATTCAAGGCGCATAATTTCCCTGAAGCCATTTTGTATCAACGGACCTCGCAGGTGCTCGATGCACAATTTGAGTGGCCTGCACCCCCCAAACAAACCCCGCTGATGCCTCCTCCCCCGGTTGCCGCGCCGCCATCCAGAGTGGCGAACCCTTTCAATGAGCGGTTTGTGAATCCCACCGCACCTAAAATAACGGTTCCAGCCACAAATCCGGTTCAAACCACCGAGCCGGAGAATCCCATCGAATACGCCAAAGAATTGATCGAGTTCGGGCAGGCCAAAGAAGCCCAACAACTGCTGCTCGATCTGCTCAAGAAAGAGCCGGCCAATGCCCTGGCCTGTGCCCTGTTGGGGCGGGTTTATGCCAACCAGGGCGATTGGCAAAAGGCCGAGCATTGGTGTGCGCAAGCCCTGAAAAGCAATAAATTGACCCTGGAAGCTTACTACACCATGGCCCTGGTTTTGCAGCACACCAACCGGCTTCCGCAAGCCATCGAGGCCATGAAGCGCGTAGTTTATATCAACCATAATCATATTTTAGGGCATTTTGGCTTGGCCGACTTGTATCACGCCAATCAACAGATTCCCCAGGCGCTCAAGTCTTTGGATAACGTGCAACGTTTGCTGGGCAGCCAGCGAGTTGATGAATTGATCCCGGATTCAGGCGGTATCACGGTTAAGCGTTTGCAGCAAAGCGTCACCCGGCAGTTGCAAGAATGGGGCGCTGAAGCAAAGTGATTAGAGATCGCTGCGCAGCGATCTCTAATCACNNTCTGCGGCGATGTTGGAGAAAATCTGGCGACAGCGGGCCGAACAACTGGCGAAAGTGCCAACCCAAGAAGAGAGCGGCGAACAGTTGCAACTCACCCTGGTGCGCTTGCGCGGTGAAGTTTATGGCCTGGATGTGAAGCAAGTGCTCACGATTCGTCCCGCCCAGTGGATTAC